>SXHE01000504.1 GCA_005773755.1 Planctomycetia bacterium | reverse complement strand
GGCACGGGGCGCACCTCAGCGCGCTCGGGCCGCTCGGCGCGGCGGGTCTCGCGCACTTCCGGTGCCGCGGGCTTCGGTGCCGGTGCCGGGGCCGGGGGCGGCGGCGGTACGACAGGAACAGCCGGGGCCTCATCGACGATGCCGGCGGCGAACCCGTCGTCCTCGTGCGCGGCGGGCTTCTCGACCGGCGGCTCGACCTTGCGCCGGCTACGGGCGGGCTTGACGATATCGGACTTCGAATCGGACATGGTGAACCTCAAGCAGCGGGCGCGGAAGAAACCAGGAGTGCGGGTCCGTCGCTGGCGGGAGCGCGTTTGCGGTCCTTGAACGCCGGCGACACATTCGGGGAGAATCGGCCCCGCACTCACCAACACGGACACAGAATGCTTCACTACCTACTACACGGCAAACTCCACGATCTTACGGAACCAGTTGCCACCGCGAGAGCAACGTATCGACCCGATCTTGTAACACGTCCGGGCCGGCGTCGTTCGTCAGAATCGCGTCGGCCCGCGCCTTCTTCTGTTCGGCGGGCAGTTGAGCCGCTTCGCGTGCGGCCAGTTCGCTCTCGGTCCACCCGCTGCGCGTCGCGAGCCGGGCCACGCGAACGGCACGCGGGGCGTTCACGTACACCATCTTATCAACCATCTCGCCCCAGCCGGCTTCGAGCAGGACCGCCGCATCCAGGACGACGAACGTCACGTCCGGGTTCGCCTGCGCGCTCGCAATCGCGTCGTGCGTGCGCTCCCCGATATAAGGGAACACCGCGGCTTCGAGGGCGTTCCGCTGGGCCGGGTCCGCGAACACGATCCGCCCAATCTCCTTACGGTCGAGCGCGCCGTCCGGTTTGCGAACCCGCTCGCCCCACATTGCCACGAGCTGCGCGATTATATCCGGCTGGCGCAGCGCCTCGTGACCGAGCGCGTCCGCGTCGATGACCTGCGCACCGCGTGCCGCGAGGCACCTGGCCGCAGTGCTCTTGCCCGCGCCGATGGCCCCGATCAGCCCGACCACCGGCTTCGGCCCGTGTTTGAACGCGGTCATCACCTCTTCATCCCTTCGGGGTCAAGAAACGGCCGCGCGTGGTCGCATGCGTCTCAGTAGATGCCGCCGTGGACATTCTCCGCCGGGATGACCTGATCTTTGAACCCCCAATCCGCCGGACTCCGCTTCCAGGTCTTGAAATTGGGTGCCGGCTCTTCCTTCTCTTGTGCCGGCGGCGCGGCCTTCGTGTCGCCTTTCCACAGGCTCTGACAGCGTTCGCAGCAGCCGGCGGTTGCCAGAAGCGCCAGCACCGCGCAGACCCTCAGCGCGCGACTCCCCCACATTGCTACGCCCCCCATAGTTTGCGCCTTCTTCTCGCGAAGCCGCAAGCGGCTGGGGTTTACCCGTCCACGTCCTCCACGTCCAGCCAGTTGGGGCCAGCGGCCACGTCCACCTTCAGTGGCACGTCCAGCTTGATCGCCCCGATCATCTCCGCGCGAACGAGCTTTGCCAGAGCCTTCACCTCCGTTGGCGGGGCCTCGAACACCAGTTCGTCGTGAACGGAGAGGAGCATTTTGGCTTGCAACTTCTGGGCCGCGAGCTGCCGGAGCACCGCGAGCATCGCCCGTTTGATGAGGTCCGCGGCCGAACCTTGAATCTCGTAGTTGATCGCCTCGCGCTCGGCCTGCCCGCGGTTCTGGTAGCGCGAACTGCCGCTGATCGACTCCGTGTTCAGCGTGCGCTTGCGGCCGAGGATCGTCTGAATCTCGCCGGTCTTCTGCGCGTGTGCCAGCAACCGCTGCTGATAGTCGAGCACCTTCGGGTAGCGGGCGAAGTAGGCGTCGATGAACTCTTCGGCTTCCTTCTTGGGGATCGACAGCCGCACCGACAGGCCCATCGCGCTCATCCCATAGATCACGCCGAAGTTGACCGTTTTCGCGACCCCGCGTTGCGCCTTTGTTACGTCCGCTTCCGCGACCTTGAAGATTTGCGCCGCGACCGCGGTGTGAACGTCGCGGTCCTCGGTGAACGCGGCCCGCAGCGTTTCGTCGCCGCAGAAGTGCGCCAGCATTCGCAGTTCGATCTGCGAGTAGTCGGCTGTTACCAGCGTCCAGCCGGCCTTCGGGATGAATGCTTTGCGCAGCTGCGCGCCTTGCTCCGTCCGCGCCGGGATGTTCTGCAAGTTCGGGTCGCTGGAACTGAGTCTACCGGTTTCGGCGGACGCCTGGTTGAAGCTCGTGTGAACCCGGCCGTCGTTGTCCGCGAGTGCCGGGAGCACGTCGACGTAGGTGCCCTTGAGCTTCGTCACCTTGCGGTAGTCGATCAATTTCTTCGGCAGCGCGTGGCCCAGCGCCGCGAGCCGTTCGAGCGACTCTTGGTCGGTCGAAGGCTCGTTCTTGATGCCCGTTCGCTTCTGCACGGGCAGCTTCATTTCGTCGAACAGAATCTTCTGAAGCTCCTTCAGCGAGCCGATGTTGAACTCGCGGCCGACCGCGGCGTAGACGTCCGCTTCGATCCCGGTGAGTTCGGTCGCCATCTCGGTGCCGAGTTTCTGGAGGAACGGCACGTCCACGCGGATGCCCGTCAACTCCATCTCGGCCAGCACAGCGATTAGTGGGATTTCGAGTTCGTCGTACAGCTTGCGCAGGCCCTTCGCTTCGAGTTGCGGCTCGAAGTGCGCGGCTAGTTGCAAGGCGGTGTCGGCGTCCTCGCCGGCGTAGCGCGCGACCTGCGCCACGCGCACCTTGTCCATCGTGATGAGCTTCTTGCCCTTGCCGATCAGCTCGCTGATAGGCACGTTCTTGTGCTTGAGCACGTCGGCGGTCAGGTCGTCGAGGCCGTGGACGCGCGCGCCGGGTTCGAGCAGGTAGTGCGCGATCATCGAGTCGCCCGCGACCCCGGCGAGGTGGACGCCCGCGGCGGCGAGCACGATCTGATCGAACTTGATGTTGTGGTTCCGCTTCTCGACTGCGGGGTTCTCGAAGATCGGCTTTAACTTCGCAAGGGTTGTATCGGGGTCGAGGGCCGCGTCTTCGGCCGGCGCACGCACGGGCAGGTAGTACGCGACTTTCGGCTCCCACGCGAAGGCGTAACCGACGATGGGGTTGTGGATCGGGTCCAGCCCGGTCGTTTCCAGGTCGAAGACGAACGCCTTTTGTTTCTTGAGCGCGGCGAGGAACCGGTCGAAGTCCACGTCGGTGTCGACGGTCTCGTAGCCGTCGTAATTCCAGCCGTCGGCCGCAGGTGAGGGCGCGACCGGCGCGGGGGCCGCGGCCTTCGCCTCCGCCATCGCGCCGGGTTCCTCCATCAGTTCGTCAAACAGGCCGGCGGAAGCCTTCTTCCCCTTCTTGCGCGCGGGCTTTGCCGGGGTGCTCGCGCCCGGAACGCCGCGCTCGTC
The DNA here is from genome assembly GCA_005773755.1 of Planctomycetia bacterium. Taxonomy (GTDB): domain Bacteria; phylum Planctomycetota; class Planctomycetia; order Gemmatales; family Gemmataceae; genus Gemmata. Next base: position 3,018 of record SXHE01000504.1, on the reverse strand, counting down.
GTCGTCCGCCACCGGCGCGCTCGCCTCGGTTGGCTCGGGCGCAAGCCCGGCGGTCGCGAGCGCGTCCGCGTTCTTCGCCGCGCCGCTGGTGGCGAGTGTCTTGCGGACGCGGTCCGCGAACGCGCGGAACCCGAACTCGTGGCACAGCTCCAACAACTTCTGGCCGTCCCATTCGCGCCGCTTCCAGCGCTCCCAGTCGATCTCGATCTTCATGTCCGTATCGAGTGTGACGAGCCGCTTGCTCTTGGCGAGGTCGCCGTTGGCGATTGCGTCCTTGAGCGCCTGACGCGTCTTCGGCCCACCTGGGGCGTTGTCCGCGTCGGCGATCAGCTTGTCGAGCGTGCCGTACTGCTGGAGCCACCTGGCCGCGGTCTTTGGGCCGACGCCCTTCACGCCCGGAATGTTGTCCACCGCGTCACCGACGAGCGATTGGAAGTCGATGACCTGATCCGGGCGCACGCCCCAATCGGCCAGCACGCCGGCCGCGTCGAGGACTTCGTAGTCCTTGCGCAGGTTTAGCATCTTCACCTTCGGGCCGATGAGCTGGCGGCAGTCCTTGTCGGCGGTGCAGACGTACACGTCCAGCCCGCGGGCCGCGGCCCGGGTCGCCACTGTCGCCATCGCGTCGTCGGCCTCGAACCCCGGCGTGCGGATGCACGGGATGTTCATCGCTTGCAGCATCTGCTCGATCAGCGGTTCCTGGCGGAGTAGGTCGTCCGGCGGCGGGTCGCGGTGGGCCTTGTAGTTGGCGTCGATGTCGGAGCGGAACGTCGGGTCGGCGTGGTCCATCGCGGCGATGAGGTAGTCCGCACCGCGGTCGTACAGGTTCATCAGCGCGCGGGTGACGCCGAAGACGGCGTTCGTGGGCCGCCCGTCGGGCGCGGTCATCGGCCCGACGCCGTAGTACATCTGGAAAATCAGTCCGTGGGCGTCGAGTAGGTACAGACTGCCCGCGGAAGCCGGGTCCGGCATGGGGGAGAAACCTGAGAGTAAGAGCGGCTATGGCGGGAACCGCTGCGAGCCAGAACACCAGACCTGAGCTACACGAATGTGTGGATAGTTTAGCGGGCGCGCCCACCGGTGGTCAAGGGGGGACGAACCGCCCGCGGTGTGTGGCTCTTTTCGGCCGGTACGCCTATAACGATGCGCCACCGGCGAAAATCTCCCTCCCAACAACACTCGCTCGCCGGTATCACCCCGCCGTGAGGCGCACCATGCGTCACCCGATCCGATTCCTCGTTCTCGCGGCCGGCATCGCCGCACTGAGCCTGTCCATGACCCCGAGTACCAGTCAGGCCGACGAGGGCATGTGGTTGTTCAACAACCCGCCCCGCGCCCAGCTCAAGAAATACGGGTTCGAGCCGGACCAGAAGTGGCTCGACCACGTCCGCCTGTCCAGCGTCCGGTTCAACTCTGGCGGGAGCGGCAGCTTCGTCTCGCCCAACGGCCTGGTGATGACCAACCACCACGTCGCCGCGCACGACCTGGACAAGGTATCGACACCCGAAAAGAACTACCTGCGCGACGGGTTCCTCGCCAAGAACCACGACGACGAGATCAAGTGCAAGGGGCTGGAACTGAACGTCCTGACCGACATCAAAGACGTGACCGCGGAGGTCGAAAAGGCCGTGCCCGCGGGCACCCCGGCCGCGGACGCTTTCAAGCTGCGCACCGCGAAGATCGCCGAACTGGAGAAGGGCGCGGCCGACCCGAAGAAGAACGTCCGGGCCGACGTGGTCACGCTGTACGCCGGCGGGCAGTACCACCTGTACACGTTCAAGAAGTACACCGACATCCGCATCGTGTTCGCCCCGGAGAAGCAGGCCGCGTTCTTCGGCGGCGACCCTGACAACTTCGAGTACCCGCGGTTCGACCTGGACGTGGCGTTCTTCCGCGTGTGGGAGGACGGCAAGCCGCTCAAGTGCGAGCACTACCTGTCGTGGAGCGCCGCCGGCGCGAAGGCGGATGAATTGGTGCTCGTGAGCGGGCACCCCGGTCGCACCAACCGCGCCAACACGACCGACGAGCTGAAGTACCTGCGCGACACCGGCTATCCCGGCGTGCTGAGCCGCCTGAACCGGCTCGAAGTGCTGCTCGGCTCGTGGGGCGCGCGCAGCGAGGCCAACAGCCAGAAGAGCGAAGAGGAGCTGTTCAGCATCCAGAACAGCCGCAAGGCCCGCATCGGCGGCCTCGCCGGGCTGATGGACCCGAAGCTCATGGGCCGCAAGATCAAGGACGAGGAGCGACTCAAGGCGTTCCTCAACGGCCCGCACGACACCGATACCGGCACCACGACGATGGTGAACAACGCGAAGGCCGCGTTCGAGGCGGTCGCGAAGGCCGAGAAGGTGCGCGCCGAACTCATCAAGGAGATGACGGTTCTGGAGAACGGCGGCGGGTTCAACTGCACCTCGTTCAGCATCGCCCGCACGCTGCTCCGCGCGTCCGACGAACTGCCCAAGAAGAACGCGGAGCGGCTCCGCGAGTTCGCCGACGCTCGGCTCCCCAGCCTCAAGTTCGGCCTGTTCTCCGACGAACCGGTGTACGAAGACCTCGAAACGCTGAAGCTCGCGGACGGGCTACAGTTCCTCGCGGTCTCGCTGGGGCCGGACTCGGACCTGGTGAAGAAGGTGCTGGCCGGGAAGTCGCCGCGCGAGCGGGCCTTCGAGCTGATTAGCGGCACGAAGGTGCGCGACCCGAAGGTGCGCGAGGCCATCTTTACGGGCATCGAGGACGCGGCGAAGAACGGGGTGCCGTACAACATCGCGCTCCTGAAGGACCCGATGATCGAGGTGGCCGCGCTGGTCGACCCCGCGAGCCGCGCGCTCCGCAAGCGGTTCGAGAACGAGGTCGACGAGCCGAAGCGCCAGGCGTACGCGGCGCTGGCGAAGGCCAAGTTCGCGATGGACGGCGACAAGGTGTACCCGGACGCCACGTTCACCCTGCGGCTCGCGTTCGGCACCGTGAAGGGCTACAAGGAGGACGGCAGGGACGTGCCCGCGTTCACCACGATGGACG
>SXHE01000503.1 GCA_005773755.1 Planctomycetia bacterium | reverse complement strand
GGGCGCGATCGCCGCGCGCGACACGGCCGAGGACCGCGAGCTGTTCCGCAAGGTGCTGCTGGCGTCGGCGGCCATTCCGGGTTTCTTCCCGCCGGTGCGCATCACCGTCACGGTGGACGGCAAGCGCCACACCGAGCGCCACATCGACGGCGGCACGACCTCCAGCATGTTCTTCGCGCCGCCGTGGGTGCCGCCCGCCGAGCGCGAGAAACTGCCCGCCGGCTGGCTGCACGGCTCCGACGTATACGTACTGGTCGCGGGAAAGATGTACCCGGACCCGACCCCGGTGAAGCCGCGCACCTTCGCCATCGCCAGCAACGCGATCTCGACCATCGTGTACGACCAGACGCGCAGCGACCTGCACAAGCTGTTCATGCTGTGCGCGATGACCGGGATGAGTTACAACGTGTCGGTGACGCCGCGCGACGTGGCGGTGCCGGAGTCGAGTACCGAGTTCGACCCGTGCGCCATGTCGCGGCTGTTCGCGGACGGCGCGGCGTGGGCCAAGAGCGGCCCGCCGTGGCGCGGCACGCCTCCGGGTCACGAACCCGGCGAGGGCGCGAAGTACCGTGCCGGCACGATCCTGACCGACACCGGCCGCGGCACCGGCCCGACCGGGGGGCTGGGGCCACCGCTTGTGCCGCCCATGCTGCCCGGCCCGCTCCAGGCTCCGGTCCCGGTCGTGCCGGAGAAGTAGTACGGGTCAATTAACCTTCGACGCTTGGGGAACACGAATCATGCGGCGGATCATCGCGCTCGTCCTGCTCGTCGCGCTGGGTGCCTCGACCGGGTGCCTCTCGCCCGACACCAAAAAGCAGTGGAACGACGCACTCGGCGACCTGCGCCAGGACAACATCAAGGACATCGCTCCCATCTCGACCAAGAAATCGCAGTAACCGCGCTACATCGTTCGGCCGCCGTCCACGACGAGCACCTGACCCGTGGTGAGGGTGGTGCCCGTGGCGAGGTAAATAACGGCGTCGGCGATGTCGTCGGGTTCGGCGGCCCGGCCGAGCGGGGCCTGTTCGAGGAACTTGGCGACGTGCGCCTCGCGGCCCGCGAGCCAGCGGGTGTTGATCGGCCCCGGCGCGACCGCGTTGATGCGCACGTCCGGCCCAAAGGCCCGCGCCAGCGATTGCGTCATGCAGTTGATCGCGGCCTTGCTCGCGCAGTACGGGATCGAACTGCCCTGCCCCGTCAGCCCGGCCACGCTGGTCACGTTCACCACGCTCCCCTTCGCGGCCTTGAGCAGCGGCATCGCGGCCCGCGTGCAGTAGAACGTGCCCATCACGTTCACCCCGAAGATGTCGTGCCACACCTGATCGGTCAGTGCGTCCAGATCGGTGTGCGCGACGAAGTGCGTCGTGCCGGCATTGTTCACCAGCGCGTCGAGCCGGCCCAGCGACTCCGCGACCCGCGCCACCATCTCCCACACCTGCGCCTCGTCGCCAACGTTGGCCTTGCACAGCAGCGCCGGTACGCCCTCGGCCTCGACCAGCCGCACGGTCTCGCGCGCGTCGTCCTCGGACTTCGAGTAGTTGACCGCGACCGCGTAGCCGAGTTTGGCGAACCGCACCGCACACGCCCGGCCCACGCCCGTGGCCGAACCGGTGACGAGTGCGACCTTCCGATCAGTGGACATGGCAACTCCTGGTAGGGTAAGATGAGGCTGATACTCACCAATCTACCCACCACGAACGAATCGACCGCCCGCGCCGGAGGTGTTGCCGTGGCACGCGACCGCAACCGTTCTCGCGACCTACGCCGAGTGGCCGAGCACTTGGCGTCGGAGATCCCCGAAGAGGCGCTCACCGCGACCCGCGCGGAGATCGCCACCTCGCTCTTGCGCCAGTGGCTCACCTACGACAACCACGCGACGCTGTTCTTCGACACCGAGCAACACTACTTGACCCCGGACATCGGGGTCGGGGGGAAGATCGGGTTCGGGTTCTTCAAGGTGGACGCCGCCGGGTGGTACAAGGAGCTGATGCAGGACTGGGACTTCGGAGAAGAGGAACTGGGAGTCGCGATCCGGCAACTGAACGTCGCTCAGAGTGCGCAGATCGAGAACCGGCGCGGTGAGTTCCTGCGGCTGTGGGCGAACCCCAAAGAGCGGACCAAAGGGCTTGAGCGCCTGGGCGGTCCGCCCCGCGCCCAACCGCCTTCGGAGACGCCCGATTTCGTGAAACTCGCTGGCCGCGCGATCACCGCCGTCTTGAGCGACAAGCTGCCGCCGGCCGACCGCGACGAACTGGTTGCGGCCGTTGTGCGCCAGTGGGCGGCGCACGACAACCACGCGCTGATCGTGACCGGCGCGAAGAAGCACCACGTCATCCTCGAACCGCTCCCGGATCGGCTGTGCCGGCTAACGATACGGCCACTGAAGTCGGACCTGGGCGAGCGGCTGCTCGCGTGCGGCGTGCCCCCCGATGACCTTCACCTCGTGTTGCACCGCATCAACCTGGGCGAGCGGCCCGTCTTCGCGGACGAGTGGGGGCAACTGGGTCAGGTCACGATTGATCCGAAGACGGCGGGCGTCTCGATGATGGTCGTGTTCCTCACTCCACCCGGCTGACGGGTTCCCGCTACTTCGCCGGCTTCGTCGGCAGGCTGAACTCGCTCTTGTCCGGGTGCTCGCCCTTCTCACCGATCATGATGCGCAGCGCCGCCGGCTTCTCGCCATTGAGCAGGAACTTGAAGTTGAGTTTCTTGCCGCTGTCGGCGATCTTGAACACGACCTCGTCGGTCGCGCCGTAGGTCTTGAACTCGAAGTCGAACCCCTTGCCGTCGGCGTGCGGGGTGAACGAGTCGCTGGTCTTGCCTTTACCCTTCTCCAGCTTCTTCCCCTCAATGGTCATCTTGCCGTCGCACTTCACGGTGCCGGTGAAGACCAGCAGTTTGTCCTTCTTGCCGACGCTGTTCTCGGTGCTGGTGCGCAGGTGCCACGCGCCGCCCTCGTACCAGACGCGGAACACGCCCACGCCGCCGCCGGGGTCCGGCCCTTTGGGGAAGCCCAACGGGTTCGGCGGGTCGCCCGCGACGAGCGCCGCCTGCATCATCCCCAGCGCGAGGGCCGCGCCCGCGCACGTCGCCGCACGAAGTCTCATGGTCGGTTCTCCCGTGTCGCAGTGAGTCTACCAGTACGCACGAGCGCGAACAACACGGCCGGTGTGGTTCCTTGCAACCAACGAGCGTCACCATCGGACGTCCGCACCGACCGCTGGTGAGCGGGAACAAGAAACCGCGAAATCCTCTCCCGTGGTGCGTAGCGTGGGCGGGCCGATGTGACTTCGGCCCGCGTCCCAACCACGGAGAAGCCGATGAAGCCGTTCCACCCCGTCCGCGTGCCGGCGCTCCTGGCCGTGTGTGTCGTCGCCCTGTTCGCCGGACCCGGCAGCGCCCAACCGGTCAACGAGAGGGCGCTTCCCAAAAGCGATCAGATGAAGCCCTGGTTCAAAGACGCGAAGGTCGGTGACTTCGCGCTATACAGCAAGGCCGGGAAGACCGCGAACGAGTACACCCAGCGCCGCGAAGTGACCGCGGTGAGCAAAGACGCTGTGGTGGTGACGACGACGATCCTCGAAGGGCCGAAGGTTCCGGGTGGCCTGGACAGCCGCATCGCGTTCACGGTCCGCTACACGTTCAGCGGGACGGAGCCAAAACCGGCAGAGGGCGTGACCCTCAAGTCCGGAAAAGAGAAGCTGAAAGTGGGCGAGAAAGAGCTGGAGTGTGCGACGGTCGAAGCGTTCAAGGGCGACACGCCGTTGAGCAAGTTGTGGTACTCCGACAGCGTACCAGTGTCCGGCTTGGTCAAGTCGGTAAACGCCAAGACGAAGGAAGAGATCGTGCTGGTGAAACACGGTCGCGGCAAATGAGCGAGTACGAGTACGGCGGGGGCCGAGGTGGAAACCTCATCCCTCCATCGCGGCCCAGTCTTGCGGCTTCAGCCAGTAGTCGGTCAGCTCCGCTTCTGGGGTGCCGGTTGGGGCCTTGTAGTCGTAGATGTAGCGCACCACCGGCGGCAGGCTCATCAGGATGCTCTCCGTGCGGCCGTCGGTCTTCAGGCCGAACGTCGTGCCGCGGTC
>SXHE01000502.1 GCA_005773755.1 Planctomycetia bacterium | reverse complement strand
GTCAGTCCTCGCACCGGCCGGCTGACGCCGGCCGTTCGCCACGAACAGCCGCGCTCACGCGGCGCTCGATGCATCCACAAACGTGGTGAACAGTCGGGCCATGCCGGGTTGTGTCTCGGTCAGTTCCTCGGGGTGCCACTGGACCGCGACGAGGTACTGATCGTCGGTGCCTTCGACGCCCTCGATGATGCCGTCCGGGGCGTGGGCCGTGGCCGCGAGCCGCGGGGCCAGTTCCTTGATGCCCTGATGGTGCATCGAGTTCACCGGCACGACGGCGTCGCCCAAGATGTTGCGGAGCCGCGACCCGGACTTCACCGCGATGTCGTGCGCGAGGTACTTGCGGCTCGGCTGCTCCGGCGTGGGGAAGTAGTCGTGCTTCAGCGCCGCGGGCACTTGCGCGGTCAGGTCTTGATACAGCGAGCCGCCGCAGGCGACGTTGAGAATCTGAATCCCGCGGCACACCGCAAGCACCGGCAGCCGGCGGTCGAGCGCGTGCCGTAGGAGCGCGATCTCAACCGCGTCGCGGTCCGGGTCGGTGGTGCCGCACAGCGGGGTCTTGGGTTCGCCGTAGCGGGTCGGATCGACGTCAACCCCGCCGGTGATGAACACGCCGTCGAGCCGGTTGAAGATCTCTTGGAGCGTGTCCGGGTCGTGCGGGATGAGCGGGATCACCCACGGCACCGCGCCGACTTTGCGCAGCTCCTCGATGTAGCTGCGGCCCATGAGCCAGCACGGTTGGCGCTCGCCGGGCACACCGGGGAGCGTTTGGGTGGCGATCCCGATCACGGGTCGGCGGGGCATTTCTCGGCTCTCCACAAGCAGCGGGCGCGCCGGGCGTGCGCGGGGAGGAGAGGAACGAGTACATGATAGCACCGGCAGCGGGCGCGCGTCCAGCACCGACCGCCCGGCGACGGGCGAAGGCGCGCGGGTGTGAGGATTCCGAAGGCCGTAACGGCACCATCTCGCAGTGATACCGACGCGGGTTGGATCGGAACCGGCGGGACTCTTCACCTCCCCCCTTGAGGGGGAGGTCGCCGCCCGGCTTTGCGGGCGGCGGGTGGGGGGTAGGCTGCTGAGGAACCGCCAAGGCGCTCACTCCCCACCCGGCTCGCAAAGCCTCGCCGACCTCTCCCTCAAGGGGGAGGTGTACAACTACCGCCGCGCGGTTACGACACGCCGGCGCACCTCATCTGCCGGAACCACGCGCCCGGCGCGCACGTCTTCGAGTCCGGCCTCAATAGACTGGCGGACGTAGACTTGGTAGAGCACGTCTTCCCAGGTCGCGTCGTCCGGCAACTGATCGGCAAGTCGGCGGGTCTCGTCTCGGACGCTCGTGGCGGGCATCGCGCGCTCCTCGCTCAGATCGGATACCGACAAATATACCTGATGCCCGGAACCTGCCGACCGCCGGGTCAGGCGCAGTTCTCGGTTCAGTGTGCATTTGCTCATAGACGGAAGTAGTCAGTGGAACCCTGGCCGGCCGCATACGGGTCAGCGATGCCGGAGAAACTCCACCGATCCGTGTGCCCGGCAAGGTAGTGCCATAGGGCCATCCCGAACACCCCGCGGGCCGCACCGTTCGGAAAGTTCGGGAAGCGGCGCGGGAACTCGGCGTGCCAATTGGAGCCAACTGCCTCCAGTGCCTCCGCTCCCGCCTGTCGAGAACTGATGAACGGTTGGGTCGGGTTGGCAGCGATGGCGGCGGCCACGAGCCGGACGATTTCGGCTTGCAGTGGTGTAAACACCACAGGATCAGCTATGACAGCGTGCAGATACGCCCAGTGCGGCTGACTGCCGAACGGGGGCTGCGGGTTGCCGTGGGGGTCTTGGAGCATCGCGCCGCCCTCTGCTTTCCATCGCCGAACATGGGAGTGGCGCGCGGTAAATGGGCACCTCGCGCTACTTCACCTTCGCAGATTCACCCGTCGTGTCAAGTAGGTCGGTGCGCCGGCGAATCCGCTATGGCTTCTTGCGCGCGGGCGGCGCGGTGCCGGGGAAGCCGTCGGGGCGGACGCCCATGTAGACCGGGAAGCGCGGCTTACCGTCCTTCGTCAGTTCCTGGTACTTCACGGTGATGATGCTGCCCACCGCGGGCGGGTTCTCGCGGTCGCGGTCCTTCATCCCGGTGCCGACCTCGAACTCGATCCCGTTCCCGAACCGCGCCCGCAGCGCGCCGCACTTCCCCGCGTGCTTCCCCTTCCCCGGCTCGTGGCCCAGCACGATCGCTTCCGCGTCGAGGAACTTCTTCACCTTGAGCAGCGTGGACGACTGCGCCCGCTCGTACAGCGAGCCGGGCTTGCGCATCATCAGTCCCTCGCCCCCGAGCGCGATGACGCGGTCGCGCTCCGCGACGACGTGGGCGTTGTCCTTGCACCGAAGGTGCTCGTGGAACAGTACGAACGGCAGCTTCCACATCGGCACCGTCGCGGTCAGGAACGTCATCCGGTCCTCGAACGGCCCGCCGCGGTCGGGCGCGTCGAAGATCAGGTACTTGATGTCCTTCCACCGGTCCGGCGTGCCCTGCGCGCGAACGATGCCGCTGGTGCGGTCGAAGTCCTTGCGCGCGATCCACAGCTCGCCGTCGAGCGGGTGGTTGGGTAGCCCCGCGGTGAACCAGTTCGGGGCGTAGAAGATGTTGCTCCGGCGCGAGAGGAACTGCTTACCGTCCCAGTACGCGCGAACGCCG
>SXHE01000501.1 GCA_005773755.1 Planctomycetia bacterium | reverse complement strand
TCCTCCGCAAACAACTCGCCCAGCATGCGCGCCAACAGGCGGGCACTGTCGGAACTGCCGCCGTCGGGCGAGGAGGAGTTCAAGGAGTGGCAGGCGACCGTGATCGCGCTCGACACGTTCTACGCCGAGATGCAGAAGTGCAAGGCGGCGCAGAAGGTGGTGATCTGGGACGTGTGCCGGTTCAACCCGGAAAAGGGCCGCGTGCGCCCCGGCTCCGAGCCGATGACCGAACCGCTGCACAAGGCGCTCTCGACGCCGCCGGCCGGCGTTCAGGCGCTGGTCACGTGCAAGCCCGGCGAGAACGCGCTGGAGTTCACCGCCCTGCGACCCGACGGCTTCGCCGGACAGGTCTACAGCGGCAGCTCGTTCCTCGAATCCATGAAGTTCGTCGCCGAGCCGAAGAACGCCCGGATGCCCAAGACCACGCCCACCTCCGCCGACCCGCTGCCGGTCGCGGTGTGGGCCGAGGCGATCTCGAAGCGCACGACCGAGATGTCGGGAATGGCCGAGAAGTCTGGTAGCGGCGGCAAGCAGACGGTCGCGCTGGCCGGCACCGCGCCGACCGCCCTGCCCGCGCCCAACCCGGCCGAGACGGTCGCCGCGCGGTTCGAGATGCCGCAGCCGCCGAAGGGCGCGTCGCCGCTGGAGATTCGCACCGTGGAGCGCGAGTTCAACCTGCCGCCGATGAAGCCCGGCCTGGGTGAAATCGGCCTGGCCGACTTCCCGTTCCCGCTCGACGTGATGAAGCCCTACGAGGACAAGGACGCGCCGAGCATCGACGACATCCTGAAGAACAAGGACAAGTACCCGCTGCGCGCCGCGGTGGTCGAGGCGCTCCAGAAGGTGCGCGACAAGTGGACCCCCGGCACCGGCATCACCCGCATCCGCAACAGCGTCGAGGGGCCGATCAACGACAAGCTCAAGAACGAGATCAAGAAGGAGCAAGAGGACTGGGCGCTGGGCATCATCGAACTGGAACTCAAGCTGACCACGCTGGAGGGCGTCGCCGGGATGCGCGAGACCGAAGGGAAGCGGTGGCAGGCGCACTACGACTTCGCGATGGCGTCGGTGAAGGCGCGGCTCGCGTACATGAACGAGTACAACAAGCTGCTCGGCAACCTCATCACGGAAACGCTGCCGACGCTCGACGCCAAACTCGGTCACGACGGCTACACGCTGATCGCGGCCGAGGAACTGAAGAGCGGCAAGGACGTGAAGAAGATGGCGACCGAGGCGCAGGCGCTGTTCCAGAAGATCACGGTGGACTACAAGGGCACGCCGTGGGCGATCCAGGCCAAGCAGGAGAAGTCGGTACAGATCGGCCTGAACTGGAAGCCGGCCTCGCTCAAGGGCGACGCCGGGAAGGACTGAGCCTCACCGACGTTCGCGACCGCTCCCGCGTTACCTCAGCGGGAGCGCGTCGCGCAGCTCAATTGTGCCCGTGGTGATCGTCGCTCGCCCGACCGCTTTGATCGGTTGGCCCGGCTTGAGCGGCTTCGTCAGGTCGTTCGTCCCCGCCGCGAACACGCACGTCAGCTTCACGGCCGCGTCGGTCTTGAGCACCGCGACCGCGGTTCCGGTCGCGCCGGACTCGAGCGCGGCAACTTCGCCACTGACGACGAGCCATCGCGCCTGATACTTCTTCGCCGCGCCCGCGGCGTCAGCCGCGCACTCTTTGGCGAGCGCCGCGGCCGTGACCGGATCGGCCGCGAACACCCCGACCTCCTCGAACACGCCGTTGTTCAGCCCGACCCCGGTCGGCGCGTCCCAACGGCAGACGCCCTTGATCGTGACCCGCTGGCCCGGCACGACTTTCGACCAGGGGCGTTCCTCCGCGGTGGCGCACTCGATGCCGTGCGGAGCGCCGGCAGCCTGTAGCGTGACGTGCGACTTGCCGTGCGCGCGCCCAACGGATTGGATCTCGCCGGTCAGCGCGACCACGCGACCGAGATACCTCCCGGTGGCGAGCTTTTCGTCGGCCTTCCACTCTCGCCTGAAGTCGTCGGCCGTGTACCGGTACTGCGGGAGCGCGTCGGTGAGGTCTTCGTCCGCGGGGCGCGGCGGCGCGACCGGCCCGCCGGGGCGACCCGCCTTCGGTTGGGGCGCGGCCGGGTCGGGCTGGCACCCGACCGCGATCAGCGCGATCAGGAAGAGGGCGGCGCGCATGGGTGGATCACCGCGAGAGGAAACGGCGGGTTATACGCATCCCAGGAATAAACACCCGCGCGAGCCGCGACCGCACGGGAGCGTGAACCGTCACCCGCTCCCTTGCGGTCGCGGCTCGCAAAGGCCGCTATTTCCTGGGAACCGTATTACTTCCCCAGCAGCAAGTCTACGACCCAGCACCCGCGAACGTGAACCTGATTCGCGTCGCGGCAATGGTTCAACACGTCGTCGTTGTTGCAGCCGGCGTCTTGAAGCGCGTCCGCGAGGATCGGCATCCGGTCGAACGCCCGCTCCGCGTAGATGCCGCGCGCCAGCGCCAGCACATCCGAGGTGAGCCATGTTGAATGCAGAGGAAAGAACCGTAGCGGAGTCAAATGATCCCTGAGATGCGGAAACGGGTTGTTCAGAAACGGGTTCCCGAAGATGTCCCGAAACATATCCGCTTGCGCTTTCTCCTCTCGTTCCAGGATGGTGTCGTCTCCGAAGAGTGCCCCACTCATCGCCTCTTCGCCTCGCATTGCCACGTTCTCGATTGCATGTGGGTGCAAGTCTTCCGCACAGGCGCAATAGAGGGCAAGTACAGCCGACTCCTCAACGAGAGACCAGTTCTCGTCACAGTCGCGCTCACGGATCGTTGTGCAGACGGCATTAATCAGATTTACGGCGCGGAGGCGTGCGGATTCGTGATCAAGGTCATCCGCGTGCTGCTCCAAACAATCTAAAGCCTCAGTCGCACGGGGATCGACGAGGTAAGTTCGGACGCGACGACAACAGGCGCAGGCAAACAGCCTGAGTTTTCTCTCGCTCCATAAATCGTTGAGGTACTCCCAAGCGAACTCGAGTAGGGGGCCAATTGTTCGGGCTTCGCGCCAGTGTGATTCAGTCATGACATCTCACTCACTCAGTTGGCGGGCTACGCTCCCAGAATCTGCTTCACCGGTTCGCCGCGAGACACGGCCAGCGGGCGACCGAGGCCGTCGTGGATTTCGGCGTCGCGCGGGATGCCCAGACAGTGGTAGATGGTCGCGTGCAGGTCTTGCGGTGACACGCGGCCGTCCTTCGGGTACGCGGCCAGCTTGTCGCTCGCGCCGTAGACCGCGCCGCCCTTCACCCCGCCGCCGGCCAGCGCCACCGAGAACACCGGCCCCCAGTGGTCGCGCCCGCCGCCGCCGTTGAGCCGTGGCGTGCGGCCGAACTCCGCCATCCACACCACCAGTGTATCGTCGAGCATCCCGCGGTCGCTCAGGTCTTCGAGCAGGGCCGTGTACGCGGTGACGAGCGTCGGCATCATCTTCTTCATCGACTCGCTGTTCTTGCTGTGCGTGTCCCAGTGGCCGTTGTTCGGGCAGTTCGGCAGGCGCGTCCAGTTCACGCGAATCAGCGGCACACCCGCTTCTACCAAGCGGCGCGCGACGAGGCACGACTGGCCGAACCGCGAGCGGCCGTAGCGGTCGCGCTCGCGCGTGCCCTCTGAGTCGAGGTCGAACGCCCGCCGCGCCGCCGGCGACGAGATCATCTCGAACGCGCGATGAACGTGCGCCCCCTCTGTGCCGCTTGCGGCTTCGCGAGCGCGGCCGGTGCGCTCCATCGCCGCGAGCAACCCCTTACGGCCATCAAATCGCGCCGAGGTCAAGTCGGCGGGCAGCGCGAGGCCGGGCACCTCGAACTTGCCCTTCTCCGGCTCGCAGTTGATGAGCCACGGGTCGGCCGCGCGACCGAGGAACCCCGCATCCTGGCCGGGCCACGTCAGGTTGCCGTCGTTGGCGCTCACTTCCGGCAGCGTGACCGCCGCGGGCAACTTGCAGTTCGGTTGAAGGAGCTTCCGTACCACGCCGCCCATGCTGGGCCAGTCGTTCGGCGCGCCCGGCTTCGCGTTCTCGACCTGCATCGGCGCGTGCGGCACGCCGGTCGTCATGTAGTAACCGCTGGCACTGTGGGCGTTGTCATTGGTCGAAACCGCGCGGAGGATCGCGATCTTCTCGGTCCACTTGCTGGTCTTCACCATCGTCTCGCCGATGATGAGGCCGGGCGTCGCGGTGCGGATCACGCCCAGATCGCCGCGCGCTTCCGCCGGCGACTCCGGCTTCGGGTCCCACGTCTCTTGTTGCGGCGGCGCGCCGAGCAGGAACAGAAGGATCACGCTCTTGGGCCGCTTCGCGCCGCTCGCCTCGCGCGCCTTCAGCAGGTTGGGAAGCGTGAGGCCGAGGGCACCGAGCGCGAGCGCTTCGCGACGGTTCGGGCCGGGGCAGCGTTGAGGCGGGAGAGCGGGCACAGGAAGCCCCTCGGAAGGAGGTGGGGCACAGGCGGGAAGGTGGATACAGTATGCCGCGCGGAACCGGCAAAGTGAAGGGGAAACCGCCCTTCACCAGATCGCGTTACGCCTTCCCCAACACCAGATCGACGACCCAACACCCGCGGACGTGAACCTGCTTCGGGTTGCGACAGTGGTCGAGGATGTCCGTGTTGTCGCACCCGGCATCTTGCAGCGCGTCCGCCAGAATCGGCATCGCGCTAAACTCGCGCGACTCGTACATCGTGCGCGCGAGGGTGAGGGCGGTATCCGTGCGCCACGCCGGGGAGAAGGCGACAGGGCGGAAGGGGTTGCCGAAGATGTCGCGCAACCGAGCCAACGTGTCTGATCCCCAGACCCGCTCGCGCGGGGGTTGCGATGTGAGCCAAGCACTCGGAAGTGTATACCGGACAGCATCACGAGCATTTGGGTTGAGGCAGGTCCTTGGCGCAGACGCTGCGTATTCGGAAGGCTGATACGAGGTGTCGTTCATCAGGTAGTCACTCAGCCGCTCGCGGACCCGGTTGAGTTCATCGAATGAGGCACACTCGTCAGCGAGTTTCTCAGCAACCTCCAAACCCTGCCAAGCCGCCGCGATGAGCAGACCCGGTGCGATGCGTCGACAAACGGCGATTGCGAACAAACGGAGTTTCCGATCCGTTCCACAGTCGCCAAGACCCGTCAATATCCGATGCCAGGATTGATCGCGCGATGCTCCTCGTGCGGTCTCGCTGCACAGACCGAGTAGCAGTCGCGGTAGGGTGTCTGGTGTGGACCACTCCTCCTCTGTCATCACTTGCCCCCCAAGCAAAATCACCCCCACTCGCGCCCGCGCGAGTGGGGGTGATTGGCTTCGCGCTCGCCTGCGGCTCGCGGCTAACGACTCGTCGCAAGGTCTCAGCCCAGGTTCATCGAGATCAGGAACTCCAGGTTGGACTTGGTCTTCTTGGACTTGTTCACGAGCATTTCCATCGCCTCGACCGGGTGCATGTCGGCCAGCACGCGGCGCAGGATGCGGACCTTGTCGTACTCGTCCGGGTGCATCAGCAGCTCTTCCTTGCGGGTGCCGCTCTTGTTCACGTCGATGGCGGGGTACACCCGCTTCTCGACGAGCCGGCGGTCCAGGTGCAGCTCGCTGTTGCCCGT
>SXHE01000500.1 GCA_005773755.1 Planctomycetia bacterium | reverse complement strand
CGAGCGCGTGAGCGCGGTCACGAAGGCGGCGGCGTGCGCCAAGTGCCACAGTCGCATGAACGACCTCGGCTACCCGCTCGAGCAGTTCGACGACTTCGGGCGGTTCCGCACCGCTGAGAAGCTCGAACACCCGGACAACCTGATTAAGGCCGGCAACGGCAAGTCCACGTTCGATACGTACAAGACGAAACCGATCGACCCGAGGGGGGTTCTATCGGGGACGGGTGACGCCAAACTCGACGGTCCGGTGAAGGACTCGTTCGAGTTGATCGACCGGCTGGCGAAGTCCGACCGCGTGCGGCAGTCGATCATCCGCCACGCCTTCCGGTTCTTCATGGGCCGCAACGAACTGCCCTCCGACTCGCGGACGCTGATCGACGCCGACCGTGCGTACATCCAGAGCGGCGGCAGCTTCAAGGCCGTCGTCGTTTCGCTGCTGACGTCCGACTCGTACATCTACCGCAAACACCCGGGGAGCCGATGACGACCACCCGCCGAGACTTCATGGCCACCGCGGCGATCGGGACCGCCGGACTCGCGCTCGCGCCCCGCACGGCGTGGGCGAAACCGACCGCCGGCAAGCCGCCGATGCGCTTCATCTTCCTGCACAAGGGGAACGGGCTGTTCCCGTCCGTGATGGTGCCGCCGTCGCTGAGCAAGGACGCCGCCGCGACCGAGGCCAAAAAGGGCGCGCTGGACCTCGACCTCGCCAAGCACGAGTTGCCCGCGTGGAAGAAGCCGCTGGCCGCGCACCAAGGCGACCTGACGATCCTGCAAGGGCTGTCGGGCAAGATGTGTACCACCGGGCACCACACGTGGTGCTCGTCGCTCGGCGTCTTCAAGGCGAACGAGCGGGTCAGCTCGATCAAGTGGGCGACCGTCGATTTCGAACTGGCGAAGCTGTACCCGTCGCCGATGGAGCACGTCGAGTTCGCGTGCTTCCCACTCGGCGGCGGGAACGCTCGTGGCACCCTGAACGGCATCGCCACCGGGTTCTCGGCGCGCGGCCCGCAGCAGCCGAACTACGCCTTCGGCTCGCCGAAGGTGGCCGCCCAAGAGCTGTTCAAATCGGTCTCGACCGACAAGGGCGTTCAGGCCCAGTCGCAACTCGGGCGGAGCGCGCTGGAGTTCGCCGCGCGCCGGGAGGGGAATCTGGCGGAGGCCGCGCCGGGCGGCGAACGGGGGAAGGTGCAGAGCTACGCCGATGCGCTGGAGGCCGCCCGCGAGCGGGACCGCAAGGTGGGGGCGATGGCCGATGCCATCCGCCCGCACGTGCCCAAGCTGGACGCGAAGTACCTTGCCGACGAGATGACGACGGTGGACCGCCAGCGGGGGCACGTCGAGGTGCTGCTGGCCGCCCTCGTCTCCGGGCTGACGAACGTGGTCGCCTTCACCGTAGACGAACTCGGCCACGAGTACACCGGACTGCCCGGACTGGAAACCGAGAAGGTGAACCTGCACGACGTTGGGCACGGCAAGCCGGCCGGCAAGCTGACCGCCGACGAGGTCCGGTTCGCCGTCCGCCGCCAGCACATGGCGCTGATCGACACCATCGCCGCCCGGCTGAAGAAGGCACCTGAGGGCGACGGCACAGTGTTCGACAACACCATGATCTTCTACTTCCCGGACAACGGCGAGACGCACCACTCGCACGGCACCGAGGTCCCGTTCGTGGTGCTGTCCGGGAAGAACGCCAAGTTGAACATCCGCGGGCGGTACATCCGGTTGCCGAACTACGGCGACGCCGGGCACAAGACGCTCGGCAACTGGTACACCACGTTGCTTAACGCCCACGGCAACCCGATCAAGCACTACGGCGACCCGGACCCCGGCCTAGCACGGTTCGGCATCGACCAAACCGGCGCGATCAAGTCGTTCACCGTCTGAGGCCACGCGCTCCACACTCACCCGAGGTGCTCGGATGCTACGTTACCCATTGTTCGCCGCCGTCTTCGCCCTGCACCTCGCGCTCATCGCCCCGGCCGGCGCGGCCGACAAGCCCGTGAAGGTGTTCGTCCTCGCCGGCCAGTCGAACATGGTGGGGCACGGTTTCGTTGCCGCTGAGCCGAAGCGCAACGAGGGCAAAGGCAGCCTCGAGTACGTCGCCAAGCAACCCGCGACCGCTGACAAGTTCAAGCACCTGCTCACCAAAGACGGCAAGTGGGCCGAGCGCGACGACGTGCTGATCCACTACCTCGACCGCGGCAAGGGCAAGCTCGCACCGGGCTTCGGTGCCGGGAAGGACACCATCGGGCCGGAACTCGGCTTCGGCTGGGTTGTCGGCGACGCCTACGAAGAACCGGTGCTGCTCGTGAAGCTCGCGTGGGGCGGCAAGAGTTTGGCGAAGGACTTCCGCCCGCCGAGCGCCGGTGGCGAGGTGGGGCCGTACTACAAGGAGGTGATCGACCGCACGAAGGCGGTGCTGAAAGACTTGAAGAAAGAGTTCCCGGCGCTCGGCGACCGCGGTTACGAACTGGCCGGGTTCGGCTGGCACCAGGGGTGGAACGACCGCATCAACCAGGCGTTCGTGGACGAGTACGAGAAGAACATGGCGCACTTCATCCGCGACGTGCGCAAGGACCTCGGGGTGGCGAAGCTGCCGTTCGTGATCGCCGAGAGCGGTCAGGGTGGGCCGGACGAGAAGCACCCGCGGGCGCTCGCGCTGATGAAGGCGCAGGGCGCGCCGGCCGAGTACGCGGAGTTCAAGGGGAACGTCGCGTTCGTGAAAACGCAGCACCTCTGGCGCGCGGAAACCGAGTCGCCGAGCAAGCAGGGCTACCACTGGAACAGCAACGCCGAAACGTACTACTTCATCGGCGACGCGATGGGCCGCGCGATGGTGAAGTTGTGCGCGAAGCCCGCGAAGTGACCGGCCCCGCATCGCCCCTTTGAGGTTCACAGATGCCGAACGTATTGCCCCGCCTCGCGGCGTGCCTCGTGGCGCTCCTGCTCTGCGCCGCGGTTGCGGTGCCGGCCGATCCCGCGTCGCCGCAGAAGGCGGAGATGGCGGGCTACTTGCTCGTGCCGCACGAGAAGGTGGACGCGAAGTACAACGGCGGGTTCTCGATGTATGTGGCCGCGTGGCCGCTGCTGAAGAACTACCCCGGAGAAGAGTTCCAGAGCGGGCTGTTCGGCACCTGGATGTTCGCGCAGCACGACGGCCCGAAGCCGGAGAAGGCGTACTCGGACATCGAGGGCGGCCTCGGCTGGTGGCGCGACACGCGGTTCGCCACCGAGACACCGAAGTTCATCATGGGCGGCGTCGCGCTGAACTTCGTGGAGTGGGCGAACGGCCCCGGTGCGGGCAAGGGCCGCGACTGGAACAAGCCCAACGGCAAGTACGCGGTCGCGCAACTGTCGCCGTGGGTGCTGTGGCCGCCGGACGGCCTGAACGTGAAGCAGGGCACGAACGGCGAACTGTTCGGCTACGGCTACCTGCCGCTGCCGCTTACCGCGAGCAAGAAGACGACCGCCGGGAAGGACGCACCCACTGGGGACCAGAGTTGGACGCTGTTCCTGAACACCGGGAACTTCAAAGGCCCGGTCGCGTTCTTCGTGCCGCACTTCTGGTCGAAGCCCACGCTCGAGCGCACCGACCTGGCCGGGAAGTTCCTCGACGCGCGCCCGTCCGATCCGAACAAGGCGATCCAGATGGAGACGCAGCACGTCCCCGCGTTCATCGCGAAGGACGCGAAGGGCGACACCTACGCGCGTATCGCGCCGACGCAGTTCCCCGGCAAGCCCGGCGCGGACGCGCCGCTGATCCATCGCGTGACTGCGTACAACCGCGCCGCGCTGTGGGACGGCGTGAAAGCGTGGTTCGCCGGCGGGAAGGAAGTGAGCGGCACCATCGACCCGAAGACCGCCGCGGTTCACACCTTCAAGGGCGGTGGCGGCGCGACGTGGCAGATTTACCCGCCGAACACGGCCCGCGATAAGAAGGCCCCGGTGGCGTGGAACACGTTCGCCACGCCCGCGGCGCTCGACGAACACACCTACGGTTACAAGTGGGGCGACGCGGTGACGAGGGGCGACGCGCTCGTCACGCTGCCGGAGTACTACAAGCTCGAAAAGGACAAGAAGGACAAAGAGCGCTGGGTGGTCGTCAGCGCGAAGGACGTGCCCGCGGACACCGGGCTGGCGAAGGCCGAGTTCCCGCGCACGCGCGCCGCGAAGCCGCAACCGTACATCACGCCGGACGACAGCAGTTGGAAGAAGCCGGGACCGGCCGCGGGGCCGTTCGAGGCGAAGCTCGGCGACGGCAGTACCGTGACGTACTACTGGTACCGGTTCGCCGACCAGCCCGCGCTGCTGAACGCGGACCTGACCGAGGCCGAGCGCGACGCGCTCCAGAAGCGCGTGGAACTGCTGCACAAGACCTGGACGAAGGACCGCGAGTACCTGCCGCCCCCGGCCCGCGGCGCGCTCGCGCACCTGGACCCCGCGGTGCTCGTCACCCCGCCGAAGGGCCTGGAGATCGGCTACGTGCCGGTGGTCACTCGACAGGGCATCAAGGAATAAGCACCCACCACCACACCGGAGACACTCCATGACCTACCGCAACTTCATTGTGCTCGTCGCGCTGGTGTTTGGCGCGGCTTCCGCGCTCGCCCAAGACACGAAGGAGCTGCCGCGCCCGGACGGCAAGTCCGCGGACCACACGAAGAAGGTGAAGGTGTTCATCCTGCTGGGCCAGTCCAACATGCTCGGCTTCGGGCGCGTCGGGCCGAAGGAGACCAAAGGCTCGCTCGAGTTCATGGTGAAGGAGAAGGGCAAGTACGGCTTCCTCGTGGACGACGCGGGCAAGTGGACCGTTCGCAAGGACGTGCGCGACGTTCACGTGATGGACCCGCGCGGCGTCGATTTCAAGGACATGGAGAAGTTCGGCGACGTGAAGAACGACTGGCTCACGGTGAAGGGCAACTTCGGCCCGGAACTGGGGT
>SXHE01000499.1 GCA_005773755.1 Planctomycetia bacterium | reverse complement strand
CGGGGTACAGGTGCGCGATTGGTTTTTACCCCGAAGGGGTTGTATCCCAAAGCCCAGGGTCAGCACGCGCTTCGTGTGCGCCACCCTGGGAACGAATGGCGACCCCTCCCATGCTCCCCCACTGGTCGAACGCCGCCATCGGCGGCAAGCTCGCGGAGGTGTTCGACCCAGAGGGCGCGCTGCCGCTGTGCGTCGTGTACCTGCACTCGCTTCGCGAAGAATCGCCCGCGACCGACGTGGCCTTCACAAGTGCGCTCGCGCGCCACCGGCTGCGGTGCGTCGCCCCGCGCGGCGGCTGGTGCTGGTGGGCGGATCGCACCTGCACCGAGTTCGACGCGGAGCTGACGCCCGAACGCTACCTGCTCGATGTGCTCGTGCCCGCGGTCGAAGCGAAGTGGGTACTCGGCCCGCGCGCGGTTGGGCTGGCCGGCGTCGAGATGGGCGGGCAAGGCGCGGTGCGGATCGCGTTCAAGCTCCCGGACCGGTTCCCGGTCGCGGCGAGCATTGCGGGCGCGTTCGACCTTCAGGACTGGTACGGCCGCGGAACCCCGCTCGACGAAATGTACGCGACCCGCGAGCGGTGCCGGCTCGACTCCGCGATCCTCCACATCGGCGGCCACGACTGGCCGCGCCACCTGTGGTTCTGCTGCGACCCGACCGACGCCGCCTATCGCGGCAACGACCGGTTACACGAGAAGCTCGCAGCGGTCGGCGTGCCGCACGTCGCGGACCTGGACACGCGCGCGACCGAGAGCGACGCCGCGCGAATGCTGGCGTTCGTGGCCGAGGGGCTGGTGAAGGAAGCGAGACGGCTGATGTGATCGCCCCTGGGTCCGCGAGCGCCCGGTTCACGGAATCCAGTTCGTGTCCGGGCCGACGGCGGCGCAGAACTCGGCCAGCAGCTTCGCGGCGTTGGTCAGGTCGTCGAGGTGAACGACTTCCACCGGACTGTGCATGTAGCGGTTCGGGATGCCGACCAGACCGGTGGCGACGCCCGCGCGGGCGATCTGGATCGCGTTCGCGTCGGTGCCGGTCGCGCGCGGCGTGCCGGCCACCTGAACCGGGATGCCGTGCGCGGTCGCGGTGACTTCGAGCAGATCGAAGACACGCGGGTTGATATTCGGTCCGCGGTACAGCACCGGCCCGCCGCCACACTTGATCTCGCCCTGCGTCTTCTTGTCGTTGCCCGGCGTGTCCGTGGCGTGGCACACGTCCACCGCAATGCCCACGGTCGGGTCGATGCTGTACGCGGCCGTGGTCGCCCCGCGCAGGCCGATCTCTTCGGCCACCGTCGAGACGCCGTACACACTCGCCTTGAGCGCGCGACCCTGAAGCAGCCGCACGGCCTCCATGCACACCCAGAGGCCCACCTTGTCGTCCATCGCGGGACTGGCGGCGAGGTCGTTACGCAGCGGCCGGTAGCCGAGCGCGAACGTGAGCGGGTCGCCGCACCGCACTAGGCTTTCCGCTTCTTCCTTGTTCTTCGCGCCGATGTCCACCCACACGTCGGTAAACTCCGGCACCTTCGTGCGCTCGTCCGGCTTCAGCAGATGAATCGCCCGCCGCGCGACGACACCGTGAATGCCGCCGCCCTTGCCCCAGACCGTGAGGTGCTGGCCGAGAAGGATTTGCATGTCCCAGCCGCCGATGGGCTGGATGTAGAGGTAGCCGTCGGAGTCGATGTACTGCACCATCAGGCCGATCTGATCGCAGTGCCCGGCGAGCATGACGCGCGGCGCGCCGGCGCGCGCGTCGGCGTGCGCGTCGGCGTGCCGCGCCGCGAACACGTTCCCGTGCGCGTCGGTGCGCACCTCGTCCGCGAACGGCCGCATCCGCTCGCGCACCACCTGCTGAATCTGCTGCTCGAACCCCGACGGGCTGGGCGTCTCCAGCAGCGCCATCAAGAACTCGAGCGACGTCTGTTCCATGCGAACTCCTTTGAGCGGTTCCCGTTCGTGTGTAGCGAGTAGCGAGTGCGCGAACTGCACCTCGCCGCGTGGAATGCGTGCTAACCACGAGCCGCTACACCTGATCGAGAACCGCTCTAGCCGCACTCAGCGGCGGATCGCCGGCTGGTTGATCGGCATGACCGGCGAGTTGTAGCTCTTGTATTGCGTCGACTTGTACATGTTCGGCGACGGCAGCGAACTCGGCCCGGTCTGGAACCGCGGCTCCAGCTTCTTGATGCTGAACAGATTGTTCAGCGTCTTGATGTAGCCGTTGTTCTCGATCGAGTTGGCGGCCCCCTGGCCGACGAGGTTGATCGTGCCGGCCGCGAGGTTGGCGGCCATCTTGCTCGGCTGGATCACCAGCTTCTTGGTGTCGACCGGCTTGAACTCGATGTCGCCGGCCGTCGCCGGCACGCCGCCCATCAGCGCGAGCACGGCGGTAAAACAAACAAGCCCTTTCATCGCGATTCCCCCAAAGTACCGCGCCCGCGCGGCCCCGCGCGGTACGCCCCCCGAACCTGATGCCCCGTGAAGGGCGGAGAGATACCGTGGATCGCGATCCTGTCAAGAGCGGAATCTGAGCACGAAGCTACAGCACCCCCGCGAGCCGCAACAGCACCACCACGGTTACGCCGGTGAGCAGCGGCACGGCGACGCGCTTCGCCAACTTGAACGGGTTCGTGCCGGTCAGCGTGGCGCACATCAACAGTACCGCGGAGACCGGCGACATGGTGCGGCCGGCGGCGCTGCCCAGCGACACCAGCGCGCCCACCGACACCGGATCGAGGCCGAGCGCGACCGCGGGGGCGTGGAAGAACCCGTACAGGCTCTGTGTCGCGGCCATGCCGGACCCGCTGATCGCGGCGAACGCCAGCGGCACGAAGCACGCCAGCGGTTGCATCAGACCGGGCGCGTGCCGGATCAGTTCGCCCAGCGCGCGGGCGACGCCGGCCGCTTCGATGGCCTTGCCGAAGCACGTCGCGACCACGATCAGGCTGACCACGTTCGCGAACCCGTAACCCGCGCCGGCGAAGAACTCCTTCACCACGTCGCGGGCCTTGTTCGGCGTCACCGCCGCCGCG
>SXHE01000498.1 GCA_005773755.1 Planctomycetia bacterium | reverse complement strand
TCCCGCATGTCCACCGAACGAGGACGCCCGCCCGACTTCGCCTCGGGGATCACCCCCTGCATCAACTCCCACTGCTCGTCCGTCAGGTCACTCGGGTACGCCTTCCGCTTCGCGACTTCGTCCATGACTACGCTCCTCAGCTCGGGAGCGCGTATCATGTTCGTGGACTGCCGTTTACTTCAACGCCACTTCTCGGATAGCCTCTGACCCCAGTCGACTGATGTCAGGAACGTCAAGTCTGCGAGTAATCCGTCGTTCAACTCGCCGGCTGTGCGATACTGCGATTCAAACACGCACACCGTACCGCGCTTCCCAACTCGATCGGCGAAGGGGTTGCCCCTTGAACACCACCCCGGCACAAACGGTTGCGCGAAGGTGGTCATGAACGCGACCCACTCTGGGGCGAGGATGCTTCCCACCTCGTTAAGCGAGTCAGCTATCTGAACTGCCTCCGATTCACAATCCGTCAATTCGTTGAATCGCACCTGAAGGCGGACGAACTCCGCGCGCGGGTCGGCGCGGTCTTGGAGCCAGTCGGCGTAGACGAGTTTCAGTGTCGTGTCGGCGGGGTTGGCTAGGATCGCCCGCTGGAACGCGATGTCGTCGTCGTACTGCATGTCCGAATGGTAAACGCCGCGTGATTTGTGGGCAACGGGTCTTGACTGGATTTGTACTTTCGTATAGTATCCGAGTTGGAGGCGTTGTTGGGGTCGAATGCGGAGGCGGGACATTCTGACGGGGGATTGTTGTGTACCAGGATTTTCGAATCGCCCGCCTCGTAGGTCGCGGTCGAGCGAGGCTTTGCGAGCGAGGCCCGACGGCCAGAGAGTCGGGCCGTTCTGCCGAAGGCCGCGCTCACGAGATCGCAGAGCAACAAGCTTACGTGCCTTGTGCGACACTTTTGCGCGAATACCAATTCGGCCCCCGCGCAAGCGGGATACACACAGCGTGCTGGCAGTCGGGCCTCGCTCGCAGAGCCTCGCTCGACCGCGACCTACGAGAGCAGCGCGCGGATTTCGCGGCTGACGGTTTCGATGACCGTTTCGAGTGAGCCGGGGGCGACGGCGGCGATGACCTCCTGGTAGATGCCGTAGCCGTAGCTGGCCGCGGCCGGCAGGTAGCCCGGTTGCCAGTCGTTGGTTACGGTCGCGATCACGAGTGCGACGTGCGGGAACCGCGCGCGTAACGTGGTTTGGAAGACCTGATACAGCTCGCCGGGGCAGAACACCCAGATCGAATCGCCCAGGCGCGACACCGACACGCGGTACGGGTACGCGGGGCCGTTGGGCATCGCCGCGAGGCGCGTGAGTTGACGCGTCATCTGCTCCGCACGCGCGCGACACTCGGATACGCGGGCCTCGTCGTTCGCGGCGCGGGCGGTCGCTTCTTCGGCTTCCCACTTCGCCAACTCTGCCTTCGTCGCGTCCACTTTGGGGAGGTCGAGCCGATAGGGTAGGGCGACCACAAATCGCTTCGTGCCCCACATCGCGAACCGCGCGCGCTCGTCGGCGCTCGCGGGTGTGTGCTTCCAGCTTCCGAGGATCGCGCCGGACCCGACCGGCCCGGCGAAGTCGCAGTGCGTGCCGGGCGGCGGGAGCGCTTCGAGCGCCCCCAGCGCCGCGAAGCCGAGTTGCCGGCCGTTGCGGTCAGCGACCGTGGTATCCCCCACATAGCCGTCCTTCGGGCCGAGGTCGCCGGACGCGCCTTGCAGGAACAGGCACGGCGCGGCGGTGTTCGCTTCGACCACCTCGCGCATCGCGCCCACATAATCGGGGCTGATGAGCGTGTTCTCCCATGCCAGCGTTGTCGGGTGGCAGGCGTAGTTCACGACGGTGCCGAGCGTCTCGCCGCTGTCGTCGGCGACCGCCTTCGCGACGAGCACCGTGTCATCGGCGGTGCCGTCCGGGTTGAAGCCGCAGACGAACTGCTTCGAGCCTTTGTCGAAGAAGTCGCGGTGTTGGGCGAGGTCGCAGCGGGCTGTGCCGTAGAGCAGCGTCGCCGGGTGCGCGGAACCGGCCGCTTGCTTGGCGATGGCTTCGCAGATGTCCGCGAGCTTGTCGAGGTATGGGCCGATCAGGTCGCCGCCGGGCAAGCCCGCGCGGGTGCGCGACATCCACCCGGAACCGTGCGTGTGCGACAGCGCAACGGCCACATGATCCGGCGACGTGCGGCCGACGCGGTTGCGGATCGCGTCCAGTTCCGCACCGTCGAGGATGCAATGATCGAGGCCGAGCACGACGAGCTTCGCGCTACCGTCGAGCGCTTCGAGGTGCATCGCGGTTGCCATCAGCGGTTTGTGAACGCCGGTCGCGCGGTCGTGCAGCGCCGCGCCCCACATGCGGTGGTAGATGCCGACCGGCGGCGTGATGTCCGACTGGGCGAACCCGATCTTGCACCGCGTCTGCGGCGTGTCGATGCGCGTCGTCGTCATTGCACTTCCTCGAACAGAGTGCCCTTCGGATTCAGGAACGCCCAGCACACCGCGGAGCCGGCGAACAGCCCCGCGAACAGCAGGATCGCGAAGTTCCAGTTGCCGCTGCCGGTGACGAGCAGGCCGACCGCGTAGGGGAACAGCCCGGCCCCGATGTTGCCGCTCATGTTCATCGTGGCGAACACCGGGGCGACGCGGGTGCCGCCCATCGACATCGCGGTGGCGTACGCGCTGACGCCGCTGGCGTACCCACAGAACGCGGCGACGCTGATGAGCAGCACGGCGGTGCCCGCGTCGGCGGCATAAAACGCGGCTAGCGACACACCCGCGCACACGGTCGTCATGCACGCGGCCAGCCCCTGCCGGCTGAGGCGCGGGTTGCGCGTCCACCTCAGCAAGAGGTCGGAGACGGTGCCGCCGAGCAACCCGCCGAGCATCCCCGCGACCAGCGGCCACGCGGCCAGACTGCCGGACCCGGCCACGCTCACGCCCTTCGTTTCTTGCAAGTAGCGTGGGAACCATGTGAAGAACAGTGCGACCGCGCCGGCACGCATGAATTGCTGAGAGCACAGGAGGATCATGTTCCGGTCGGTCAGCAACCGCGACCACGGCACCGGCCCGCCGGCGGTCGCGCTCGCTGACACCGCGGGCACGAAGGCCCAGTCATCGGGGCTGGTTTGTTCCGGCGCGGGAGATGCCTTCTCGGGGTGCGGCACGACGAGCGCGAACACGACCGCCCACACGACTCCCGGTGCGGCGTACACGAGGAGGATTTCTTGCCACGTCAGTGGGCCGAGCAACTTGCCGGTCACGTACTGCGAAAGAGCCGCGCCGCCGGCCATGCAGCACGCCAGCGCCCCGGACGCGAACGCTTGCTCGGTCTTGGGGAACGTGACGCTAATGGCCTTTGCCGCGCACACGAAGATGCCGGCCTGTGCGACGCCCATCAGCCCCCACAGCGCCCAGAGGCCGGTGAAGCTGCTCGCCGCGCCGGTGGCCGCGGTGAGCACCGACCACAGCACCGCGAAGCCGATCAGCGCCGGCTTGCTGCCGGCGCGCTCCGCGACCACGCCCGCCGGAATCTGAAACAGCGCGTACCCCGCGTACCACGCGAGCCACACGAGGCCCATGTCCTGCGAACTCAGTCCCAGTTCTGCCTCGATCTGCTTCGACGGCACGCCCAGCGCCGACCTTTGCAGATAGGCGATGACAGTTGCGGCGCACAGGAAGGAGAGGAGGTTGAATCGCATGTGTTGGTTTCTGAGCGTGGGGCGTAAGCCCCATGTGTGCTCGGTTCACATGGGGCTTACGCCCCACGCTCAGAGTGTCTTTTGTAGCTGTGCGAACAGTCGGTCCACTTCGGCCGCGGTCTCGCTATCCAACTCCCAGCCGTAGGGTTTGCGCCGGCGCGCGCTGGGGAACAGGCCGCGCGCCACCATCAGATGCTTCTCGACCGCGAGGAACCCGTCGAGGCCCGCTTGCAGTTGGAGCGCCACGAGCGCGCAGACGGGGAAGTACACGCGATACGCCTTTTCCTCGTCGCCGCGCTGGAGCGCCTTCCAGATGGCAACAACCCCGTCGAGCAGGTCCATGCCGGGCATGGTGCCCGCGATCCCGCGGCGGTAGCTGTCGATCAGGAAGATGCCGCCGCTGCCCTCGAACATAGTTGCCTTGCCAGAGGTCGCATCGCGCAGCGCGGAGAGCGTCGGGCCGTTCGGCGCGGCTTCGGGCTTGAACAGAATCTTCTCCGGCCCGTAGCGCTCCAGCAGCTTCACGCACACCGGGATGGGGATCGACTGGCCGACGTAGCCGCTCGCGTCCTGCACGATGACCGGAATGCTGATTGCGTCCGCGAGCGCGCGGAAGTGATCGACCAGATGCGCCTCACTCAGCCTGCCGGTAAGCGGCGGCACGGCCATGACCGCGTCGCACCCGGCTTTCTCCGCGGCGCGCGCGAACGCGAGCGACTGCTTCGTGCTCTCCGCGCCGACAGCCACGAACACCGGTCCGCGCCCGCCCACGAACTCCACCAGCATGTTCGCGAGGGCGTGCCGCTCGTCCTGCGTCAGCTTCATCGTCTCGGACACCATGCCAGTGCCGATACCGTCCGCACCGACGCCGAACGACCAGTCCACCGCGCGCTTCAGCGCCGGCGCGTCGATCTCGTCGTTATCCGTAAACGGCGTGTGCGCAATCGCGAGCACGCCAGCGAGCTTCTTGAGCATTATGTGTTTCCTCGCGAGCGGCGCGGCGTAAGCCCGTCGGTAGCTGAACACTGCAGTCACGCAATGCGTGTCTGTGTTTTGTAGCAACCGGCGGGCTTACGCCGCGCCGCTCGCCCACAGTTACCAGTCTCCCACGCTGCCGTCCGAGTAGAACACGCGCTGCGGGATTTCTTGCTCGAACGGGTGCTTCTTTACTTCGGCTTCGTTGATGACGATGCCCAGCCCCGGCCGCGTGTTCGGCTTCACGGTGCGGCCCTTCGGTTCCACGGTGAAGCCCTCTT
>SXHE01000497.1 GCA_005773755.1 Planctomycetia bacterium | reverse complement strand
GCTCGCCGCCGGTGCCGACGCGCCCGCGCGGGTGCTGATCGTCGTCGGGCCGAGCAACCACCCGCCCGGCACGCACGAGGTCGCGGCCGGCGGCCGGCTACTCAAGCACTGCCTCGACGCGACCGGATTGCTCAAGGCCGACATCGTGACCGAGTGGCCCGCGGACGGCGAGAAGACGTTCGCGGACGTCGCCTCTGTGGTGTTCATCGGCGACCTGTTCCCGCCCGAAGTGATGCCCAACCGCGACACGGTCATGAAGCAGCTCGGCGCGATGACCAAGCGCGGCTGCGGGATCGTGTGCGTCCACTACGCCACCGGCCTCGAAGCCAAACACGTCGCGGCCGACGGCGACCACCCTCTCTTGCACTGGACCGGCGGCTACTTCGCGACCCGGTGCAACCACCACAAGTCCGTGGCGAAGGTCTTCAAGGAAGCGACCATCGAACCGGGGATAGGCGAGAACCCGGTGAATCGCGGGTGGAAGGCGTTCACGCTGCACGACGAGCCGTACATCAACAACTACTTCGGCAAGGACGGCCCGGCGAAGACCGTGACCGCGCTGGCGACCGCGATGCTGCCGCCCGAAAAGCCGAACCGCGAGACGGTCGCCTGGGCCGCCGACCGCGCCGACGGCGGGCGCGGAGTGGGTGTCGTGATGCCGCACTTCTACCGCAGTTGGTTGATCGACGACTTCCGTACACTCATCCTGAACGCGATCGTCTGGACCGCGAAGCGCGAGGTGCCGAAGGATGGCGTGCGCGTGAAGTTGCCCGACCTCGCAACCTTCAAGCCGGCCGCAATCGAGCCGAAGAAGTAGCTGCGAAGCTGCAACGGACTCCGGGTAGTGCTAAGATTGCAAATCGCCCGTCGCGAGTCGCGCTCATGCCTGATTTCTCCGACCCCACGCTAATTCGCACTCCGGCCACGGAGCCGGACGGCGCGACCGTCGTTCGGCCCGCGCCGACCACGACCGACGAGACCCTCGTGCCTGCGAGCACGGCCGCACCGGATGCCGCCGCGCGGCCGGTCGCGTCGTCCGGTTCGGCGGGGTTCGCGGAGGAGACGCGACAACTGCTCCGCAAGCGGCTGCTCGTGACGCACGGCGCGTTCGCCGTCGCGACCGGGGTGGTCTCGGTGGCCGATCTGTTCGGGGCGACTCCGATCCCCGTCGACGCGCTTCCCTCCTGGGCACTGGTGGTGCCCGTGCTCGTGTTCGGGTTGAACGTCGCCGGACTGCTGTTCCTGTTGCGCCAGCCCGCCGCTTCACTCCGCGCGTACCGGGCCGTGGAGGTGATCCAGTTCGCCACGGTCGCGGTCGCGGCCGGCGCGGTGCGGCTGATCGCGCTGGCGTCCGCCCCGCCCGATTCGGCCGACCCGCGGTACGGCCCCCTGGTGTACCGGCTCGACGCGGTCATCACCAACTACCCGGTCGTGTTCGCCATCGTGGTGTACGGGGTGATGATCCCGAACACGCGGCGGCGCAGCCTGATCGGGGCCGCGCTCCTGGGCGCGGTGCCGGTACTCGTCACGGCGATGGCCGCGGCGCTGAACCCGGCCCTGCGCCCGGTGCTGCCCGCGATGCTCCCGGTCACGGCGCTGCCGCTGTTCATGGCCGGCGTGCTCGCGGTGTTCAGCGCGTCCCGCGCGAACGCCATTCAGCGCCAGGCGTTTGACGCGATCCGCGAAGCGAAGCAGCTCGGCGCGTATGTGCTGAAAAAGAAGCTCGGCGAGGGCGGCATGGGCGAGGTGTGGCTGGCCGAACACCGGCTCCTCAAGCGGCCGTGCGCGATGAAGTTCATTCGCGCGGACCTGGCGTCGGAGCCGGCAACCGCGGCCCGGTTCGAGCGCGAGGTGCGCGCGGTCACGACCCTCACCCACTTCAACACGATCCGCATCTACGACTACGGCCGCGGCGACGACGGCAGTTTCTACTACGTCATGGAGTTCCTCGACGGCCCGACGCTCGACCGACTGGTCCGCGACCGCGAGCCGCTCGGGCCGGGCCGCGCGGTCTACCTGCTGCGCCAGTTGTGCGGCGCACTCGCCGAGGCGCACGCGGCCGGCATGGTTCACCGCGACCTGAAGCCCCACAACATCATGCTGTGCGCCCGCGGCGGGGTGCGCGACGTGGTCAAGTTGCTCGACTTCGGGCTGGTGCAGGACAACAGCACCGAGACGAGCGACGCCCGCATCACCCGCGCCGGCACCGTGCTCGGCACGCCCAGCTACATGTGCCCGGAACAGGCCGGGGGCGAAGCGGTCGATCCGCGCGGCGACCTGTACAGCCTCGGCGCGGTCGCGTTCTTCATGCTCACCGGGCGTCCCCCCTTCGAGGGCGCGAGCGTGGGCAAACTGCTGACGGCGCACCTGACGCAACCCGCGCCGGACCTGCGAACGGTCCGCGCCGACGTGCCCGCCGATCTCGCCGCGGTGGTGGCGAAGTGTCTCGCGAAAGACCCCAACGACCGCCATCACAGTGCCTCGGCTCTCGAAACCGCCCTCGCCGCGTGTGCGTGCGCGGCCGACTGGAGCGCCAGCGCCGCGGCAACGTGGTGGGAGCCGACCGCCGCGCCCGCGGAAACGCCCGCACCTTCGACCGCGACCGACTGCACGCAGACGCTTGTCCGGGGGTAACCGAAACGAAGGGCCCTCACCCGCCTGCTACGATAACCGCATGACTCACTTCCTCGGCCTCGAAACCTCCTGCGACGAAACCGCAGCCGCGGTCTTCACTCACGAACTGACCGTCCTCTCCAGCGTGGTGGCGTCGCAGACCGACCTGCACGCGCGGTTCGGGGGCGTCGTGCCGGAGATCGCTTCGCGCGCCCACCTGCGCAACATCCTGCCCGTTATCGACGAAGCCCTAGCACGCGCGAACGTCGCGCTGAAGGACATCGGCTGTATCGCGGTCCACAACACGCCGGGCCTCGTGGGCGCGCTGCTCGTG
>SXHE01000496.1 GCA_005773755.1 Planctomycetia bacterium | reverse complement strand
GGTTTCTGTACGAAGGCGAGCGGGGGGCGTAAGCCCCCTGTTCGGGATTCACGCACAAGAACTAACAGGTGGCTTACGCCCCTCGCTCGCCGAGAGTGGGCTTACTTCTTCCCGCCGCCGATGGCTTTGGCTGCCGCGGTAGCGGTGACACCGAGTTTGCTCTTCTTGTCGGCACTCTTCGCGATGTCACGGATGGTCGGCAGCGCGGCCTTTGCGGAGTTGCCCATCACAGTCAATCCCTTAAGCGCGCCGATCTTCACGGCGTCCTCCTTGTCGTCTTTGAGCAACTTGACGAGGATGTCGCCGGCCTTCTCGTACGGTTCGTCGGCCTTGCCCAGCGCTTCGGCGGCGGCGGCCCGCACGCCGGCATCCTTGTCTTCGATGGCCTTGTACACGTCCGGCAGCGCGTCGGCGATGAGCGACTTCTTGATTTGTGCGAGCCGGCCCAGTTCCTGAAGGGCCGTGACTTTGGCTTTCGCGTCCTTGCCCTTGCGAAGCTGGTCCGTGTACCGCTTCGCCTCCTCTTCCTTCTCGCCCGCGACGGCTTCCTCGCGCACGCTCAGGTAGAGCGCGCCGTTGAACAGCGCGACCAGGGCCATCGCTTTCACGAACCGGCTGGCACCCATGACTGCACTCCCTAATTAGGACTGATATCTTCTCTAACCCTACAACGGGATTCACGTACCGGTTCGACGCGGGAACCCGGATTTTCGTTCCCCTGGACGCGCCGGTATGGTGAAATCGAACCTTCCCGCCGTTCCGCTGCCAGTGTACCAACTCGCACCCCGCCGGAGTCTCATTCGATGCTCGCTCGCGCGCTCGCAACCGCTGCCGTTCTGCTCCTGACCGGGTTCGCCACGGCCGAAGACTGGCCCGGCTGGCGCGGCCCGCGGGCCGATGGCACCGTAACCGACAAGGGCTTCCCGGAGAAGTGGAGCGCGACCGAGAACGTGAAGTGGAAGCTCGAACTGCCGGGCGCAGGGCACTCGTCGCCGGTGGTGAGCAAGGGCAAAGTGTTCGTCGCCGGGTGCGTGGAGGGCAGCAAGGCCCGCGTCCTGTACTGCGCGGACCGCGTGACCGGAAAATTGCTCTGGGAGAAGACCGCCGTCGTCTCGGAACTGGAGAAGAAGCACGGCGAGAACAGTTGGGCCAGTTCCACCCCCGCGTGTGACGGCGAGCGCGTTTACATCACGTTCCTCGACAAGCCGCAACTGCGCGTCTACTGCTACGACTACAGCGGCAAACTGATCTGGGAGAAGAACCCCGGCGAGTTCCACTCGGTCCACGGGTTCAGCGCGCCGCCGATCATTTACAACGACCTCGTCATCGTGAACGGCGACCAGGACGCACCGAAGGGGCAGAAGGCGTACATCGTCGCCTTCGACCGGAAGACCGGTGAGGAAAAGTGGCGCATCGACCGCCCGAACAAGCTGCGCTCGTACTGCCCGCCCGTCATCGTCGAAGCGGCCGGCAAGAAGCAGATGGTGCTGACCGGCAGCAAGTGCGTCACCAGCTACGACCCGGACACCGGCAAGCAGCACTGGATCATCGACGGTCCGACCGAGCAGTTCGTGTCCAGTATGGTGCTGCACGACGGCGTGCTGTTGCTGACCGCGGGGTTCCCGGTGTACTGGGTCATGGCGATCAAGCCGGACGGTACCGGGAACGTGACGAAAACTCACATCCTCTGGGAGAAGAAGAACGAGGGCACCTACGTCCCGTCGCCGGTGGCTCACAACGGCAAGTTGTTCCTGATCGACGACAAGCAGTACAAGGCGAGTTGCTGGGACGTGAAGACCGGCAAGATGTACTGGCAAGAGCAACTGGGCCGCGTCAAGTTTCACGCCTCGGCCGTCGCCGCCGACGGCCGCATCTATCTGACCGCGGACGACGGCATCACCTACGTCCTCAAGGCCAGCCACGATTACGAACTGCTCGCTAAGAACCCGCTGGGCGACAAGGTGTTCTCGTCGCTCGCGTTCTCCGACGGCGACATCTTCATCCGCGGTGCGAAGTACCTGTGGTGCATCGGCAAGTAGGCTCGTGGTGCGTCGGCCGGGTTCATCCGGTCGTCTACTGGCGAGAAGACGCTATGCGAACGATTTTCCTCTCCTTGTTGTTCTGTACAACTGGCGCGCTCCTCGTGGGATGCGGCAAGAACGCCGCGCCGGACGGCGACGCGCCGAAAAACGACTCTCAGACACCCGGCGGGCAGAACACACCCGCCGCGCCGAGGAAGGCCGGTGTGGACCGGTTCGGCACGTTCACCATCGGTAAGAACACGACCTATGTGGCCGGCCCGGTTCAGAAGGACGGGCACATCGACTACGCTGCCGCGCTCAACGAGCGGCTGAGCAAGGGTGTGACGCCGGAGTCGAACGCTAACGTCGGCTTCTGGAAGGCGCTCGGCCCGAACCCCGTCACGGTCAGGGGCGGGAAAGTGCCGGCCGGGTTCTTCGACAAACTCGGCATCCAGACGCCGCCCGCGAGCGGCGATCACTTCGTCACTTTGTTCCAGGCTACACAAGCCAGCGGAGTCAACGCCGTAAAAGCGGCTTACGAGACGCAGAAGAAGTACCGCACCAAGCCGTGGACGGACAAGGACGACCAGGGCCTGTACCGCTGGTTGGAGCAGAACGCGAAGCCGATGGCGGCGGTCGCGGAGGCGGCGAAATTGCCGCAGTATTACAACCCGCTCGTCCCGGCGCAGGGGCCGAACGGCTCGGAAGGGCTGTACAGTTCGCCGCTGCCCGGTGTGATCGCGTGCGACGAGGTCGGGCTGGCGTTCGTGTGCCGGGCGATGCTCAACATCGGGTACAACCAACCGGCGCAGGCGTGGCAGGATTTGCTCACCGCCCACCGAATTGCCCGGCACCTCGGCCGCGGTGGTACGCTCGCCGAAGGAATGGTGGGCGTGAAGCTCGATCAGGTCGTGGCAGATGCCGACCTCGTGTTCCTGAACAAGGCCGGACCGACTGCTCAGATGATTGAGGGGTGTATGCGTGACCTGATCGCGCTCTCGCCGCTGCCGGAAGTAGCGGACAAGATCGACCTGTGCGAGCGGTTCATGTTCCTCGACACGGTGGTGCTCACCAACCGCCACGGGCAGGCGCACCTGGACCTGGTCGCCAAAGAACTGGGGCGGTGGGCACCGGGCTATACGGATGACGCGCTGCCGGGGATCGACTGGAACCCGACGATGGAGCGGGCGAACAAGTGGTACGACCGGCTCGCCGCCGCGCTCCGCGAAGCGGACCAGCCGACCCGCAGCAAGAAGCTGAACGACGTGGACACCGATCTGGTCAAGCTCGAACGGGGCGTTCGAACGGACATCGCGAAGGACATGAGCCAGCCGCTTGTGGCCCGCAGCGCCGCCGTGGCCGACATGACGTTCGCGTTCCTGATCCCCAAGACTCGTGAGCGGATGACCGAGCGCGACCGCGCGCAGCAACAGTTCAACAGCACCTTCGTCGCCTTCGCGTGCATGTGGTATCAGCGGGTCAACGGCAAGTACCCCGCGAAGCTGACGGACCTGACCCCCAACTACCTGCGCGACGTGCCGACCGACCTGTTCAACGGGAAGCCGCTTGTGTTCCAGTCGGGCGAGGGCGGTTTCGAGCTTTTGAGCGTCGGGCAGAACGGGATCGATGAGGGCGGGCACGGCAACCCGAACCCGGGCTTCGGCGACGACATCGTGATCCGGTTCCCGCCCTGGGTGAAGTAGTAACTGCGCTACGCGACTCTTGCCCGCGGCGATACAGTATCGGGAAGGAGGCCGCGCCATGTCGCTTGTCGATCAGTTCCCGGACATCACGAAGTCGAACGCCCCGCTCGCGCCGTTCACGCACTTGAAGATCGGTGGCCCGGCCGAGTTCCTCGTGCAGCCGCGCACCGTGGACGAACTCAACGCCGTCCTGACCGCGTGCCAGCGCGACAATGTGCCGGTGCGAATGCTCGGCGGCGGGTTCAACCTGCTCGTTCAGGACGACCCGATTCGCGGGGCCGTGATCCGGCTCGTCGCGGAGCCGTTCACTTTCCTCAAGCACGTCAGCACGCGCGTCACCGCGGGCGGCGGCGGGCAACTGTTCGACCTGATCGCGTTCGCCGTGCGGCACGGGCTGGGCGGCCTCGAAACGCTCGTCGGCATCCGCGGCACGGTCGGCGGCAGTGTGCGGTGCAACGTCGGCGACCGGAGCGGCGAGATCAGCCAGACCGTGCGCACCGTGACGGTACTCACCGACGCGGGCAGGGTGCAGGAGCGCGGGCGCGACGAACTGACATTCAGCGAACACCAGAGCGACCTCGACGAACCGGTCATCCTCTCGGTCGAGTTCGAACTGGACGCGGAGCCGCCGGCCGCGGTGCTCAAGCGCATGCGCAAGGCGTGGATCCAGCGCAAGGCCGCGGAGCCGCTGAGCGGACAGGCCGGGGTGCGGCTGTTCCGCAACCCGCCGGGCCAGACCGCGGCAACGCTCATCGACCGCGCGCAGATGACGAAGGCCAAGTTCGGCGGCGCGGAACTGAGTGAGCGCAACTCGAACTACGCGGTCGCGCACCCCGGTACCACCGCGCGCGACATCTTGCACCTCGTCGAAGACGTGCGCACGAAGGTGAAGGAGCGCACAGGGGTGAGCCTCGAACGGGAACTGCACGTGTGGTGAAGCGCGCGCACAAGGCCAGCACGCCGGAACCGGCGAGCGGGAGTCGCCGATTCGTCGTCGCGCTGCTGACGCTGGCCGCGGTCGGCGGGCTGGTGTTCGGCCTGTGGCGGCTGGGCGAAGCGGCCCGCCGCAACCTCGGCCCGCGCGCCCGCTACGAGGTGAAGTTCTCGGACATCACATGCGACGCGCCGCCCGGCCTGACGCGCGAAGCGTTCCTCTCCGAAGTGCGCTACGCCGCGAACGCGGCCCCCACCTTCCAGTCCCTCGATCCTGACGTGAGCGCCAAGTTGACGACCGCGTTCGCGGCGCACCCGTGGGTGGCGAGCGTGGACGGCGTGACCGTGGAGCCGGACGCGGTCGGCGTGAAGCTGACGTTCCGCGCGCCCGCGCTCTTGGTTGGGGGTCGCGCCGTGGACGCGAAGGGCATCCTACTCCCCCTCACCGCGCCGACCGCGGGGCTACCCGAACTGCTGAACGCACCGGCCCCCGCACCAGACGCAACCGCCGGCAAACCGTGGCCCGACGAACTGGTCGTGCGCGCCGCCCCGGTCGCGGCGGAGTACAAGCCGAAGACGATAACCCGCACCGCACAGGGCTGGGAACTCGTGATGCCCGACGGGAAGAAGCT
>SXHE01000048.1 GCA_005773755.1 Planctomycetia bacterium | reverse complement strand
GGAAGTCACCGTGATGAAGCCGGTCAAGAAGACCGAGACTTACACGGCACACAAGTGGGAGTGCGTGCCGGAAACCGTCACCTGCCAGGTGACGGTCAACAAGATGGTCACCGAAACCGTGACCGAGAACCGGTGCGTGACCGAGCGCGTTCCGGTGCAGAAGACCGTGACCGTGAACGAGCGCGTTCCGGTGCAGAAGACCGTGACCGTGATGGAACGCAAGCAGGTGCAGAAGACCGTGACCGTGAACGAGACCGTGTGGAAGAACGTGATGGTCACGGAGAACGTGCAGAAGACCGTGTCGCACAAGGTTTCCGTGCCGTACTGCAAGGAAGTCGGGCCGAGCATCGGCGACCGCCTGAAGAAGATCTGCGACCCGTGCTACACCCCGTGCCCCCGCACCGTGAGCGGCTGCAAGACCGAGAAGGTCTGTGAGACCGTGTGCGAGACCGTCACGAAGTGCAAGAAGGTCGCCGAGTGCGTGCCGGTGACGAAGACGGTGTGCAGCTGGGAGTGCGTGCCGGTCACCAAGACGGTGTGCAGCTACGAGTGCGTGCCGGTCACGAAGACGATCACCGCTTACGAGTGCGTGACCAAGAACGTGGCCGTGCCCGTGACCCGTACCCGCTGCGTGCCGACGGTCGAGACGCAGACCAAGACGGTCAACGTGCGCAAGTGCGTGGCCTACCAAGCGACCCGCGAAGTGTGCACCCACGAAGCGGTCAAGGAGAAGGTCAAGGTCTGCAAGATGGTGGCCCACGTGGTCGAGAAGGACGTGGTCGTGGCCAACGCTTGCGGCAACCCGTGCGACAGCGGCTGCGGTTCCGCCCGTGCCGGCCTGTTCGACCGCCTCAAGGGTGCCTTCGGCGGCCTCGGCTGCAAGAAGCACAAGAGCGATTGCGGCGGGTGCGGCGCGCCCGCGGCCCGCGGTGCGGCGGCCGGCTGCTGCCACTAAGCAAACCCGAAATTGACCGACCGGGCAACCCGTTCGCCCGGTCGAGTCTCCCCCGCTCAGGCCCCCTCACCTGAGCGGGGTTTTTCGTTTTCCCGCTACGGCTTCTGCTTCGGGCGCGTCTTGATCTCCATCAGCAGCTCCGCCGGCGCGCGACCGTGGAGCTTCCAGCCGTTCGCGTCGGCCG
Organism: Planctomycetia bacterium; assembly: GCA_005773755.1. Classification (GTDB taxonomy): domain Bacteria; phylum Planctomycetota; class Planctomycetia; order Gemmatales; family Gemmataceae; genus Gemmata. Next base: position 8,059 of record SXHE01000048.1, on the reverse strand, counting down.
CGTAGACGCCGTCGGCGAAGTAGGTGTCGATGAACTTTTGCCCGATCAGCATGTACCCTTCCGACTGGTTCTTGTCGATTAGCACCGGCAGATCCTTGATGACGATGTCCTTCACGGTCTTCATGCCGGGGCCGGTGTTGACCGCGAGCCGCAGCTCCTTGATCTTGCCGGGCACGAACTCCGACTTCGCGTCGACGCCCGTGGCTCCCATCGCCATGCCGTTGGCATCCATCTCGATCTTGCACCCGCGCACCAGGCCCAGCGTGACCACCACCCCGCTCGGCACGTTGGTGATCGACGACACCGCGACGTTGACCGGGAACACCTTCCCGTCGGGCGTCTTGTAGGTCTCCTGGCCGTTCACCGTGGCGTACCCGAACACCTGAAGGCCGCCGCGCGTGACCATCGGGCCGTACACCGGGGCCAGCTTCGTGTCGGCGGTGCCGGTCACGTCCGGAATCTTGGCGTCGCTGGTGCCGGGGCGCTTCACGATCCCCGCGGGCACGGTCAGTTCGAGGAACTTGTCCCCGAACGACACCCGCGGCTCCATCGTCCGGTCGCTCCCCTGGTACAGCGTCGTGGAGCACAGGCTCATGTCGGCGAAGTAGATGGTGTTGTCGGTGCTCGCGGGGTTATCGATGACGCTCAGCTTCAGGTTCGTGAGGCGGACCGTCGCGTCGTGACCCTTCGCCGGCTTGGGCGCGATCTGCGCCGCGCTGATGATGAGTTCCGGCAGCAAGAACTCCTTGCTCTTGGGCACCTCGTAGCCCCAGCTCTCCAGCTTCTTGGCCGTGATGTACGACTTGCCCGGCAGCGTATCGAGCGCGACGGTCGCGTTGAGCAGTTCGCTCTTCTTCTTGCCGTTGGGCACCTGTGCGGTGAAGCGCATGGTCCTGGGGAAGCCCGGTTCGACGGGGAGCCGGACCCGCAGTTGGCCGCCGGCGGGCGTTGTGACTTTGAGCAGCGGGGCCGGTTCGTCGGCCGCCCGTGCGCCCAGCGCCAGGGAGACCAGCACGGCCGAGAGCAGGAGAGCAAGACGAGCGCGCATGAGAAACCTCGTGTAGGGGTTGCGCATACGATACCGCGCGGTGCGGTCGGGCGAAACAGGCGAGGCGCGAACGGCACAAATCTGCTACACTCGGCGTACCGCCCCGTTGGAGGTTCGCGCATGGCTCGCCGTCTGGTTCTTGTCGCCGTGGTCGCGCTGTCGGCCGGGTCGCCCGCGTTCGCGCAGCCGTTAGATGCCGAGCCGAAGCAGTCGTACCTGTGGCGGGTCGTGGTGAAGACCAACGCGCACCCGCTGGTGACGCCGGAGTTTCGCGAGCGCGTCAAGCGCGACGTGGTCGCGGCGCTGCAAACCGGCATTGGCACCCTCGGCGCGGTCGAGGTGTTCGACCTCGCCGACCCGGCCCTGCCCCGCGACAAGTGGGAACCGCTGTGGCAGCAGTTCGACGAGAAGGGGTTCGCCGCGCTCGACGCCCCGCGCGACCTGACCGGGGCGAAGACGCACTTCCTCCGCGTCGAGTACCGCGACGGCAAGTACTTCCTTGAAACGCGGCAGTACGACGGGTTCACCGGGCTGTCGTCGCCGCTGGTGCGGGCGCAGTCCGTGCGCGCCCCCGAGCAGGTGGGCCGGGCCGCGGGGCTGATGCTCGACCGCGACTTCGGCCTCGTGGGAACGGTCGAAGCGGTCGCCGGCCGCACCGACGAAGTGAAGGTGTTGCTCCGCGGCAGCGGGCTGGGGCCGATGAGCGGCCTCGTGAGGAACGGCGACGTGTTCGCGGTGGCCGCGGTGCGCAAGACCAATCGCCCCGCGCCGGCCCCGGTCCGCACCGCGACCGGTGTGATTGTGAAGCCGCCGCCCGGCTCGATTCCGCCGCCCGCCTTCACCTCGACCCCGCGCGACTTCACCTATCTGAAGGTTGTGGACCCCGCGCCCGACGGCACGCTCCGCTGCACGGTCCTCACGCGCTACCAGACGGCCCTGCCCCCGGCCGGCGTGATCGGCTACCGGTGCATGAAACTCGGCACGGTGAAGGCCCAGGTCGCGGTGAAGCTGGTGAGTTCGGACGGCGTGGTGTACAAGACCGCGTCCACGGTCACGGTGCGCGCGAACGACGCGGCGTTCCCGAACCCGGCCGCGCCGGAAGCGAAGGACGTGTGCGCCTTCGACAACAAACTGGCCCAGTTCCGCGGCGGCCGGGTGCTGAACAACATCGCCTGCGTCACGGTCGGCACCAGCCCGACGACGGCCAAGCAGTTCCCCGTGCCGATCCTCAGCGACGACCCGATCACGATCCCGTTCGACACCGCCCCGGCGCGCGAGGAGCGGGCCGCGTTCGAGCGGGCGGTGCTGTCGGTCGCGAGCGCCGCGGCCGACGCCCGGCTCGCACAAACGGTCTGTTTCGACACGGTCGCCAAGCTGATCGACGGGAAGAAGAACACCGACGCGCTCGGCCATGCCACGCTCGGCGCGGAGGCTGCGGACAACGCCGACGCGACCCTGACGGACGAACTGGCGCGCCTGAAGGAGCAGGGCAAGACCGTCACGAAGGCGGAGAGCGTGGACGTGCTCCTTACGAAGATCAAGCAGAGCCTCGATGCGCTGAAGGCGAACAACGTCAAGCTGAAGGAGCACATCAAGACCATCAAGGCGGTGGTGAAGATCGAGAGCGACCCGGCGGCGGCGGCGACCGCGCTCCAGGCCGAGTCGCTGAACGCCCGCATCCGCATCCTGCTCACCGGCGGCGACGTGGACCAGGCGCTCGCGGCCTACGACCAACTCATCACCATCGTGCCCGACGACGCCGACGTGAAGAAGCGCCGGGCCGACCTCGCGGCCGAGTGGAACCCGAAGGACGCCGCGCACCAGAAGGCCCGCGACTACCTGCTGAAGACGTGGCCCGCGGTTGCGACCATTCAGGACTTCAAGGACAGCCTGCCCCTGTTGCGGGCGCACGTGGACACCTGCAAGAAGCACGGCGACAAGTGGACCGCGCGGCGGCTGCTCACACTGTTCGGGGCCGCCGGGCCGAAGCTGATCGAGCTGACGGAGACGCTCGACCGTGCGAGCGAGACCGACCGCAAGCTGGCGACCGACGCGAATACGGTGGGCAAGGTGTTGGCCGCGATGGAAGTGGAGCTGCGCGGGTTCGTGGGCGAGTCCCCGTGACGCCCGAATTGGTAGTTTGTGAAAAGTGTTGCACAAAGCACCAGTAGTTGAGATCGGCCTTCGTTCCTGGGACCGCGGGCGTCTCGCCCGCCGCTCTGCCCGTGCGTTAGTTGTGCGGACACTCCAATAGCCTTCGCGCACGCTTCACCGCGGGCGAGACACACGCGGTCCCAGGAACGAACCCGGGAGCCGCGCACCTCTCTCGAATTGAATGATATACTCGCGTACAAAATCGATCAAGGGCGGTTGCGAGGCGATCTCGGAAAAAAGCGGCCCCGCGCGACATTGTCGCGCGGGGCCGGAGGTGGTTGGAAGGTTTCGCGCTTGAGGTTAGCGCGCGATCAGGCCGAAGGCCCGCACGTCGATGTAGTACGGGTCGTTGTACGCCCGCTTCTTCGGGGCGATCTTCTCGCGCTCCTTCTGCCGGGCCGCGACGTACTCGAGGATCAGCTTCTCGGTGCCGAACTTCTCGCCGAGCAGTTTGACGCCCTGAAGCGTCCCGGCCTTCTCGACGGGCTGGGCGAAGGTCTGCTTCAACTTCACCAGCGTGCCCTTCACTTTCGGTTCGGCGATCAGCATCTCGTTGTAGAAGAAGTTGGTTTCGCCCTTCCCCTTGGTGTCCTTGTCGGCGTAGAGGAACAGCATCGGGTTGTTCTCGCGCATCATGGGCGCGAGGTTCGGCTTGGTGATCCACCCCTTCATCGCGAATTCGGTGAACGAGACCGGGCGCGTGGCGGTGAGCCACACCGCGCCGCCGAAGTCGTTGCCCGCTTCGCTCCCGGCCACCAACCCGCCGTTGAGCTGCTGGGGGACGAACTCGTAGCGGGGCACGCCGAGCTGGATCACGTTCGGGTACGTCCGCTGGCGCTGCCACTCGGACGCGATCCAACCCGTGCCCAGCGCCGCCGCGTCGCCGGCCCCGATGAGGTAGATCGAACTCGCGTTCAGCTCGTTGTTGTCGTTCTTCGTGTCCAGGTGGTACCGCACCGCGGCCAGGTCGTTGAGGTACGCGGGCATGTACTTCGCGTAGTTGTTCGGCCCCAGGTCCGCCTTCACCGCGAGTTCGGCCTTGAGCGGCATCTTGGGCGGGCCGCCCTTGATGTAGGCGTTGAAGTTCGCGTTGTTGCCGTTCAGATAGTTGTTGCCCCAGAAGGTCTTCGTGTTGGTGATCGTGTTGCTCTTGCCGTGCCCGCGCCAGTCGAACTGGAACACGTGGTAGCCGGCTTTCGTCAGCTCCTTAGCGAGGCCGCCCCACTCGCCTTTCGTCATGTCACGGTCCGGGCCGGGCGCGTACATCAGCACGATCACGGGCGTTTGGGCCGCGTTCTTGGCGACCAGAGGGTCGGCCGGGTGGAACAAGCTGTGAAGTTCGACCCCGTCGGCGGTCTTGAACTTCTCCGCAACAGGTCCGTCCTTCGGCTGTGCGGTCGCGCGCGGCGTCTCGACGGCAGTGAGTCCGATAGCGACCGCAAGAACGAGAGGTGCGGCCATCCAGCGTCGCATGGCTTATCCTCGGCAGCAAGAGAGGGAGCGATAGGGGCACAACGTATTTGGATCATACGTCGTTGGCGCGCGAGATGCCAGAGAGTAGGTGCGGAAGAGAAGGGGTGAAGGGGCGAGCGGGTGAAGGGGCGAGCGGGTGAAGGGGTGAAAGTCAGGAGCTCTCGTAGCACCTGTCTATTCACCCCTTAACCCCGCTCGCCCGCTCGCCCCTTCACCCCTTCACTGCCGACTCAGTGGCCTTCCGACACCTGATTGCGGTTCCACTTGGGGATGAGCACGAGCAGGTCTTGTGTGCCGTTGGGGACGCACTGACAGGCGAGGCGCGAATCGGGGGACACGGCCGGAGCCTTGTCCAGTTCGTCCTCTTCGTCCTCGGTGGCCGGCGGGCAACTGCCGCCGCCCTGCTCGATGTGGACGTGGCACGTCGAGCACGCGCACACGCCGCCGCACGAGTGGTTGATCTCGATGCCCGCGCCGTCGGCGATGTCGAGCACGCTCCCTTCGAGACCCAAGTGGCCCAGCGGGAACGTGGCCGGGTCTACCGCGACCTCGGTTTCTTTTCCGGTGGCCTCGTCCTTGAACGTGATCTTGAACGGCCTCGTCGCCTTACCGCCCGGTGCCTTCTGGATGTACGGGTTCACGCCGCTCATTCGTGTCTCGTGCGGGAGTTCGGGTGCCACCGGTATTGTACGCGCACGAAAGGGAGTCCGGAGCAGACGTTGGGATTCCGACCCGACGAGCGGCGGTTGATATGCGCGCGACAGCCCCAAGGGGAAACCCTTGGGGCTGTCGGTTGTTGTGCGAAGCCGCGAGCGGCTTACGCGATCCCGTCGGCGAAGCCGTCGGCCTTCTTCGCCACCTGCGCGGGCGCGTCGCTGGTGTGGAAGTGGGTGCCCTTCGGGGCCGCGTGCGGGGCGTGCGCCTTCACCGTCTTGCCCATCTCGGCGACCACGCCACCGTAGCTGACCGGCACGTCGTCGTCGTAGTCGAACTCGTCGTAGGTGCAGACGTAGCCGGGGAGCTTGGATTTCTCCTTCTCCCGCGAGTACGCCTCGACGACGGACGACTGGATCATCTCGCGTGCCCCGCTGTGGATCGGGTGCGCAATGTCCGCGTGCAGCTTGGCCCGTCCCTCGGTGGCGCGCATGGCCCGCTGCTCGTCCTGGCGGGTGCCGCACTGGTTGCAGAACCGTGCCCGCAAGTGGTTCTTGCCGCCGCACCGCGGACACCGGTCCGTGAGTTTGCGGCTCGGCATGGCGACGAAGATGCCCTTCGTGCCCTCAATGATCTTGAGGTCGCGGACCACGAAGGCGTTGTCGAAGGTGACCGAGCAGAACGCGAGCAGCCGCTCGTTGTTCTCCTCACACAGCTTGATGCGAACTTCCGTGATGACCACCGCACGTCTCCTTCAGCGGGATCAGGGGGTAAAACTGCGAACGACGAGCACGCGCGATTCGGGTTCGGCAACCGGGCGCGATTGCACGAACTCGTTCGCGACTTGTTTCGCGTGGGCGCGGTCGCGGCACACCGCGAACACCGCCGAACCGCTACCGGACATCATGGCCCCGCAGGGGCCGCTCTCCGCGAGCCGCCGGCGGATGCCACCGACCAGCGGTTCCAGCGCGAACGCCGGCTCTTCCAACCGGTTGAAGATCGCCCGGCCCAGCGCCGCGGCGTCTCCAGTGCGGAACGCGGAGCGAACCGCGTCGCCGGCAACCGGCTTCTCTGGCACCGCGAGCCGCTTGTACACTCCGGCCGTGCCCAACCCTACGGGGGGGCACACCAGCACGAAGTGGAAGCCGCTCGCGGGGGCCTCTTCAGGGGTCGCGATCTCGCCGCGCGATGTACACCAGGCCGCGGGGAGCGTGAGGAAGAACGCCACGTCCGAACCGATGGACGCCGCAATAGCCAGAAGTTCTTCCCGTGTCAGCCCCAATTTCCAGATTCGGTTCAAGCCCACCAGAGTTGCCGCCGCGTCGCTGGAGCCGCCGCCCAACCCGGCCTGCGTCGGGATGCGCTTCGCCAGCCGAATCTCCGCGCCGAGGTCAGAGCGTTTGGCGTGTGTGCGAAGGGCGACGGCAGCCTTGTAGACGAGGTTATCCGGCCCGGCGGAGAGGGTATCCGGGTCGCAGGTCAGCGCAATCGCACCGCTATCAATCACTCGGAGTTCGAGCGTGTCGAACAGGTCGATGGCGACCATGAGCGATTCGAGGTCGTGATACCCGTCGGGCCGTTTGGCGCGGATTTCGAGGAACAAATTGAGCTTCGCCGGGGCCGCGAGCACGACGGAATCGCGCGCGGAATGCACCGCGAGCGGGTCCGCGGGGCGGGCGTGTGTGGCACCGGGGTGCGTCATGGGTGCTGGGCGCTCGCCGGCGAAGGGAGCGGCCCGTCCGTGGGTGCTGGTCGAATCCGTGCGAGCCGGAGAGCATTTCACTGGAGCGGCCGTGAAGCGGCCTCGGTCCAGTACCGGGTCGCCGCGACAGGTCGCGAGTTCAGATGAGTGCGAACGGTAAACGAAGATTCCGTGTGCGTCAAGAGGTGCGCGCCCCGAATGCGCGCTGCGCGTTTGCTGGCCGGGTGTTGCGTCACCGATTTTTTCCCGCGCTGGCTCAATCGCCATTTGCGTTCTAGGTTTGGCTGCCGATTTTCCGCCGCTCTCGTCGCAGGAAGTTGCTGCCATGCTGCCGCCGCGACCGTCCGGTCCGTACCCCGCGCCGCCTGCCTCCAAGAAGTCCGGGCCGGTTCCGTTCGCGCAGATGAACTTTGAAGCGGTCAAGAAGCGCGTGCTCGCCAAGCTCGAAGAGCGGCTGGACATGAGCGCGTCCAAGCGGATGCCGCAATCGCTGCTGCGCCAGAGCCTTCGCCAGCACGCCGACCAGATTACCGATCAAGAGGCCCGCGGGTTTCCCAAAGCCGACCGCGACCGGCTCCTCGACGAGGTGCTCGCCGAGTTGTTGGGCTACGGCCCGCTCGAAGAGCTGTTCGCCGATCCCGGAATGCGCGAGTTCATGGTGACCGGCCCCGGTGCGGTGATCGCCCGGCGCGAGCAGGGCCAGTGGCTGCCCACCCGCGTGAAGTTCCGCGACGAGGCCCACGTGCGCGCGACGCTCGACCGGATCGCGACCCACGCCGACGCGGTCGGCCCGGTGATGGCGAGCATGGTCGTGTTCGACATGAAGTTGCCCAACGGGTTCCGCGCGATCGCGGTGATCCCGCCGGAGGGGATGGACCAGCCGGCGACGGCCGCGTTCGTGCGCGAGAAAACGATCCCGGTGCCGGTCGCCGCGCCACCGGTCGCCGCCGCCCCGGTTCCCGGTTCGCCGACGGCCTCGCCGCGCGCGTCCGGCAGCGGGCTGGTGCAGACGCCCGCGCCGCGCCCCG
>SXHE01000495.1 GCA_005773755.1 Planctomycetia bacterium | reverse complement strand
CGCGACGAACAGCGCGGCGATCAGCAGACGAGTCATTGCGTACCTTCGGGAAAGGGAATGGGGTAGGAACCGAAGCAGGAAAGTCAGCGTATCACGGTTTCGGTTGGCGTGCCAGAACAAAATGCGCTCGCGAAGTGAACCGCGCAGTGATGCTGTGGCGGGAAATCAATTAGAAGACCGCCCGCCTTCACTCCGGCGAGCGCGTCGAACTCGTCGTCGGACAACCCAGTTTCACTGCCTTGTTTTGCGCATCGAATCACCCACGCACCGCCTCGTACTTCAGTTCGTTGTGCTGCTCCAACAGCATTTTGGCAAAGGTCTCGTCGCGGTCCCCGGCCTTGAGGACGGCGTCGAAGTCGCGTCGGGCCTTTTCCGAACGGCCACGGGTTGTGCTGGGGGACGCGGTGAAAGAAGGCGAAGAAGTGCGACTCGAAGATGGAGACGAACTGACGGAAGGTGAGGGTGGCAAGGTAGCGGTGGCGCTCACCGAGGTGACCGTGTGGCCGGTGCTCACGAGAAGTGCGTGCCCGCCGGTGTCCGCGCGTTGCGGGGTGGTGCCGATGCGGCGAGAACTTTGAACGGCTCCAGGCCAAAAGTCGGGCTTGGGCAAATATCCCGACCGCAAATCGATAATCACTCCGCGGGCCGATCGCGAGTCGTTCCACCGTCGAGCTGTCACGGCGCGGAGTCAACGGATGAAGAGCGCGGACCCGTTCGAGGTCACCGAGGACGAACAACCGGGGTGGGCGCGGCTCGTGCTCCGCGGGCGCATCACGGTTGCGTGTGCGGAACCGCTCCGCGCGACCGCTCTCGGTCTCGCCACCGGCGACCGATCCGTTCGCGTCTGTTGCGGGGCCGTCGAGGTACTCGACGCGGCCGGGCTCCAGGTGCTCCTGTGTCTGGGGCGGGAACTGATCGGGCACGGGTTGAAGTTCGACGTTACCGACGTGCCGGCGGCGCTGGCGGACGTGTTCCGTCTCGCCGGGGCCGGCACCGAGGGGTGAGGGGCGGCGGAGCGAAGAGGGGTATCGTTACTCGGGTGCCACACCGATGCCAAAGACCGTACTGATCGTTGACGACTCGGCAACCATGCGCCGTATGGTCGCTGACGTACTCGACCGGGCCGGGTTCACCGTCCTGGAGGGGCTGAACGGCGCGGACGCGCTGAAGCAGCTCGACGGACGCACCGTGCAGCTCGTGATCACCGACTTCAACATGCCGGTGATGGGCGGCGTCGCGCTGGTGAAGCAGATTCGGGCGCTGCCCGCGTACCGGTTCACGCCGATCCTCATGCTCACCACCGAAGCGAGCGACGAGCGCAAGGGCGAGGGCCGCGCCGCCGGGGCCACCGGGTGGGTCGTCAAGCCGTTCGACCCGGCCCGCCTCCTTCAGGTCGTGAACCGTCTGGTCCCGTGAACCGGAGTACGTCCGTGGAAACCGATCTGGACCGGTATCGCACGACGTTCCTCGCCGAGGCCGCCGACCACTTGGTCGCGCTCGAGGGGGCGCTGCTCCGGCTCGAGACCACCAACGACGACGCGGCCGCCGACGACGCGTTCCGCGTCGCGCACTCGCTCAAGGGCGGGGCCGACGCCGTCGGGTTCCCGCGGCTGGCGAAGTTCACCCACGCTCTCGAAGAGTTGCTCGACCGGTGCCGCAACGGGCAGCCCATTTCGCGCCCGCGGCTCGACCTGCTGCTCGAGGCCCAAGACGCGCTCGCCCAGCTCGTCAGGGCCGCGCGGACCGGCGCGGCCGAACCGCCCGAGGTCGATCGGCTCGTCGCGCGGTTCGGCGAGGATTTGCACGCCCCGCACCAGCCACGAGGACACGCGCCGGACCGGTTTTCCGAGTCTTTCGGGACCGCGCCCGCGGCGCACGAGTCGGGACCGACCGCCTATGTCGTATCGGTCGTCCCGCACGCCGACGTGTTCCGCTCCGGGCTGGACCCGCTGGCGCTGCTCCGCGAACTCACTCAAATGGGGACCGTCACACGGGTCGCCCTGAACACCGCCGGTGTGCCCCCTCTCGCCGACCTCGACCCGGAACGGTGCTACCTCTCCTGGACCGTTCATCTGGAAACGACACACGCGCCCGAAGAGATTGCCGACGTGTTCGCGTTCGCCCGCGACATGATCCGCGCGACCATCGACCCCGCGCCCGCGGCAACCGTGCCGGCACCGACCGGCGCAGCGCCTGCACCCAGGCTCGGGCCGTCGCACTCGATGTTCGAGTCCGTGGTGCGGAAGCAGTCGGTCCCGAACCCGGTGCGGTTCGCGGCGTTTCTGGTTCAGCGCCGCGCGCTCACGGCGGACCGGGCGCTCGACGCGCTCGATCGACACCAGGCCGAGCGCCCGGCGCTCAGCCGATTGGCCATCGATACCGGCTGTTTGACCGTGTCGCGGGTGTTCAAGATCATCAGCACGCTCCACGACGGCGACCAGTTCGCGACGAAGGCCGTCGAATTCGGTGACCTGACCGAAGTCGATCTCGGTCGGTTGTTGCTGCTCCAGGAGCAGTGCACGAAGCCGCTGCACGACTGGCTCGTCTCCGATGGCGTCCTTCCGCGGGCGAAGATCGACGCGGAACTGGCCGCGTTCCGCGCGGACGATAAGCCGGCACCGTGCGCCGAGGCTCCCCGCTCGCAGGTTGTCAGCGCGCCGGTCTCGGTCCCGCTCCCGCCGAGCACGACGATCTTCCGTGACAACGGGGCGATGATGACCGACTTCTGCGCCGAAGCCGCCGAACACCTGGAGGCCGCCGACCGCAACCTGTTGGTGATCGACACCACCCCGACCAACACCGAGGCGCTCAACGCGATCTACCGCGGGTTCCACACGATCAAGGGCGTGGCCAGTATGCTCGGGCTGGCCGCGATCCAGACCCTGGCGCACGAGGCCGAGAACCTGCTGAACCTGGCCCGTGACGGCAAGCTCGTGCTCCGCGACAAGGCGCTGGACCTGGTGTTCGCCAGCACCGACGCGCTCAAGCGCCAGCTCGACACGATCCGTCACTGGACCCCGGGCCGCGGGCGCATCGAGTCGGACCCGGCCCTGCCGACGCTGCTCGCCGACCTCCGCGCGGTCGCGTCTGGAAAGCCGGTCGCCGCCGAGAAGCCGGTTGCGTCCGGTAAGCCAGTCGCCGCCGAAAAGCCGCTTGCCGCCGAGCCGCCCGCGACCGCGAAGCCCGCAGCCCCGGAGGAGCCCGCACCCACGGTCGAGAGCGCGGACGCTCAACCGGGTACGCGGCGGGGTGCCACCAACGACAAGGAGACCGTCCGCGTCGATAAGGAACGGCTCGACAAGCTCATCAACACGATTGGCGAAATGGTGATCGCCCAGTCGATGGCGCAGCAAGAGTTCAACGAACTGTCCGCCGGGAAGGTCGCTTCGCGAGCGCTGCCGGAGCTGTCGAAGATTTCACGCGACCTCCAGGAACTGAGTTTGGGGCTGCGGATGGTCCCGCTCCAGACCACGTTCCAGAAGATGACGCGTCTGGTCCGCGACCTGTCCCGCAAACTGGGCAAGCCGGTCACGTTGGCCCTGCACGGTGAGGAGACCGAACTCGACAAGACCGTGGTGGACCAGCTCGGCGATCCGTTGATGCACATGGTCCGTAACTCACTCGACCACGGGCTGGAAGACCCGGCCGAGCGGGCCGCCACCGGCAAGCCGGCCGAGGGCCGTATCTCGCTCCGCGCGTACTACCAGGGTGGCAACGTCTACATCGAGTTGAACGACGACGGGCGCGGGCTGGACCGCGCCCGGATTCTCCGCAAGGCGATCGAAAAGGGGATCGTCTCCGAAGGTCAGCGGCTGACCGATGCGGAGGTGTACGCTCTGATTTTCGCCCCGGGGTTCTCGACCGCCGCGGTGGTCACCGACGTGTCCGGGCGCGGGG
>SXHE01000494.1 GCA_005773755.1 Planctomycetia bacterium | reverse complement strand
TACGGTCCTGGCACTCGTCGGCTTCCGCATGGGCACGCGCTGATCGTGCGAAGCTGCAAGCGGCTTGATGGGAAATCGTCAACTACCATCCTTGCTCTCGCCCCACGTCTCGATTACAACCTTCCTCACTTCTGAAACAGGCGAGGGAGTTGTTTAGCTCGTCGCTTTGCGACAGGGCGATGTTGCGTCGCCCGAGCGTTTGCCTAGCCACACAGCGCGAGGAAGGCTGTTCCAGCACCGCTTTCGACCCCGACGGGGTCGGCGTATACAGTGTCTGGGCCAACCCCGCGAGTCGTGGTTCACTGTATACGCCGACCCCGTCGGGGTCGGCGGTGCCGTGAGCCTTCCGCGCACCAGGTCAGGAAGTAGACGCTCCCTCGTCTGTTTCGGAAGCACCAGTCGCAGCCAAGTAGGAATCTCCCAATGGCGGCAGTCTTGACGCTGAACGACGTTCGCGCGGCGTGGGACGCGCGCGACCCGCGACTCATCGCACTCATCGAACAGCTCTGCAACCAGCCCGTGCCGACACCGGACGCGCCCGTCCGCGACGGCGCGCTCACGTTCGACAAGTTCCTCGCGCAACTGCGCGACTGGCGCTACAAGCAGAAGTCGCGCGAGGAGCAGGCGCACTATCGCGTCGAAACGCTCAAGGCGCTCGAGGCCGCGGATGCCGAAGTCCCGCTCGCGGACAAGCTCAAGGTTCACGAAGTCATCTACACGCTGTGGCAGTCGAACGACGCGCTGGCCCGCGACTACCTGCTGCGGATCATCGCCAGCGTGCCGCTGGTGTACGGGCCGTGGAAGGCCGTGAAGCGCATCTTCAAGGAAGCCGAAGCGAAGAACGACACGGAAATCTTCGGCGCGATCGCGGCCCGGCTCGACATGGCCCACGCGGGCGCGGCTCACGGCAAGCAGGTCGGCGGCGCGACCGTCGCCTACTGCGTCCGCCGGGCGTGGCGCTACCTGCGCCGCGTCGGGTTGCACCTGCCGGCGACCTACCCCGACGCCGCGTGCGAGTTCCTCGTCAACTACACCGACAACGTGCGCCTCAACGGGACGTGGGTGTTCAACCACATCCTGTTCCACAACTCGAAGCGCTACGGTCGCTCCAACTTCCGCTTCGGGTGGGACGAAAAGATCAACGAGCCTACCAAGCTCAAGAACCGCGCCTACGGCGACACGTGGACGCGCTCGCACCGCCCGCTGTTTTCGCTGCTCGAACGGGCGAAGTGCGACGCGGTGCGCGACTTCGCCACCACCGCGCTGAAGACCGACTTCCGTCAAGTGTTGCGCGACACCGAACCGGCGTGGGTCGTGCGCCTCGTCGCGGTGCCGAGCCGCGCGATTCACGACTTCGTCGTGTGGCTGTTGCAGAACGTGCCGAAGTTCGAGCAGGGCGCGTTCCGCACACTCGGCCTGCACGACGCGGTGCTGAAGCTGTTCGACTCGCCCTCGACCGACGCGCGGAAGTACGCCGCGAACTACGCCCGCACGCACGCCCGCGACCTGCCCGTACCTGAATTGATCCGCCTCGCGAACAACGACAACGACGAGGTGCGCAAGCTCGCCACCGACCTGCTGGGCGAGAAAGACCCGCGCACCGGCGTCGGTCTTGAGGCGTGGGGCCAGTTGCTCGAAACGCAGCACGGCCACAAATTCGCCGCCGACACGATCACCAAGAGCTTCGGCCCGACTGAACTCACGCCCGACTGGTTCGCGGGACGGTTGCTCTCCGACAGCGACCTCGCGTTCGGGTTCGCGCAGAAGCTGCTGCCGAAGGTTCACGCCCCCAAAGACCTCGGCCCGGCGTTCTTCACGCGCCTGCTCCAGAAGCTCGACCCAGAAGAGAGCAAGACCGGGCGCGTCGTCCAGTACGCGACCACCGAACTCGCCAAGTTCGACCTCGACGCGCTTGGCAGCGACCTGTTGCGCTGGCTGCTGCTGTTCCCCCCCACGACCAACAACGCCGTGCAGTGGGTGAACCAGAACAAGATCAAGAAACCGCAAGCGTTCGGCACGGACTTCCTGAAGGCGGTCGCGTTCCAACCGGATTGGGACGCGCTGCCGTGGCTCGTTGATTTCCGCGCGAAACACGGCCAGTGGGCGAAGGAATTGACGTTCAACGACGGGGTCGCGCAGTCCGTGCTCGGCTGGTTCGCGGACGTGCGCAAGTTCACGAACGCCGAACTCGGACTCGACTGGTTGCTGAAGCTCGTCGCCCGCGGCGAACCGATGTACTTCAACTTCGCCAGCGACCGGCTGATCCGCACCTTCCTGCCCGCTGACTTCGCGCCGGTCGCAGCGCCTCCTGTCGCAGCAAGCGCGAGCGCACCTCCCTCCGCCAGCGCCGACCTCAAGGGCGCGTCGTTCCTGTTCACCGGCAAGCTGTCGTCCATGACGCGCGATCAAGCCGAGGAGCGCGTGAAGACCGCGAACGGCGTCGTGGCCGGGTCCGTGTCGCCCAAGCTCCACTACCTCGTGATCGGCGACGACGGTTCGCCGTTGTACGGGCAGGGCGCGAAGGGGAGCAAACAGACGAAGGCCGAAGACCTGAACGAGAAGGGCGCGAACATCAGCATCATCTCGGAGACGGCGTTCCTCCAGATGGTCAGCGGCGAACGCGCCGCCGCGCCGGTCAGCACCGACAAGGTGAGCGCCGGTTGCGCGCGACTGTGGGAACTGGTGATCGCGCCCGGCCCCGCGGACGCGCCCGTGGGCCGGTTCGCGCGCGACTACGTTCGTCGGCACCATGTCGAGATCGGCAAGAAGCTGGCCGACAAGCCGGTCGATCCCGGGGCGGAGATTCCGCCCGGCTTCCTCACGCTCGAGCGCGTGCTGCCGCTGTTCAGCGAGACCCGCAAGCCGCTGCGCGAGTTCGCCCTCGAACTGGCCGCGTGGGAGTTCGCCCGCTGGAACCCCGGCGTCGATCACCTCGTCGCGATGGCCGACATCCCGTTCATGGACGTGCGCCGGTTCGTCGCCAAGTCGCTGCTGGCCGACGACACGCCGCCGAACCGCCCGTTCCGCCTGGACCCGGCGAAGCTCGAAGCGAGCGCCGTCTACCGCTTCTGCGAATCGAACGACGAGGAAACTCGCGCGCTCGGCATGGAACTCATCAACCGGCTGCCGAAACTGCGCGTGCCGGAAGAGTTGTTCCGCCTGTCGGAAAGCCCGGATCGCAAGGTCCGCGCGTTCGTGATTCGCGCGCTCTGGACGGTCTACCGCGACCGCGGCCTGACGCCCGATTGGAAGCCGCCGCTGCCGCCCAAGCCGACCGTGGGCGCGAAGGCCAAGAAGGACGCGGAGAAGGCGGCGCAGAACCGCGGCGACGGCATCCCGCACAAGCCGGAGACGTGGCCCGCGCCGCAACCGACCCTGAGCGAGTTTCTGCGCCGCATCCTGTTCGAGATTCCCCCCGGCCGCCCGGAGAAATCGCGCGACGCGGTCGAGGACACCGACCCCAACGACACCGACGCGGCCAAGCCCGAAAAGGTGGTCAGCGTGAAGCCGCTGCCCGCGCGCCGCGCGAAACTCGACCTGGTCGAGACGATGCGTGACATGGGCCTCGAAGACAAGACCTTCGGCGGCGGCATCCTCCCGCTGCTGGACGAGTTCATGCTGTCGCGCGGGCCGAGCGAGCGGGCCGCGTGCCTGGTCGCGGTCACGCGCATCCGCCACAAGTTCCCCGAGTTCAAGAAGGGGGGTGACCAATGACCCCGAAGCAGTGGCAACCGCTCGTCGCCCGGTTCCGCGCGCTCCTGCCGGAGGTTCGCGCGTTCGCCAACGCGCGCGACAACCTGCCGGACGACTACGACATCTTCGTTCTCGCGGAAGAACTGCTGGCGCACTTCCCGGAAGGCGATCAGGATTATCTGAGCAAAGAGCTGGTCAACGCCATCAACGGCGACGGCGGCCCCGTTGCGCCGCTGCCAGCCGACAAGTCGCTCGAAGACGCGAGTTGGGCCTTCTACGAGCGCCTCGAAGAGTTCGCGGGCGAGGCCGAAGACCTGTCATATTCAGGCGATGACGACGAGGACGAAGACGAAGAGGGTGACGAGGACGAAGAGAGCGATGAGGGGTCGGACGAGAGCGAGGACGAAGAAGGCGACGGTGGCGAGGAAGACGAGGAGGTCGAAGAAGAAGTGGCCGCGCCGGTCAGTGCCGGCGAGACCAGCGAGGGGAAGGGGCAGACGTACCGCGGCGACATCCGCGCGATCGTCGGCGTCGGCGACACGCTCGCGTTCACCACGGTCCACCCCGAAGGCGCGCCGACCGCGCTCTACTGGCTCGACGCCGACAAACTGAGCCTGAAGCACGACGCGCTGCCGTGCGGCGGGGTCGCGCTCGCGGCCGATGGCAACACGGTCTACGTCGGCGGCACCGACAACAAGCTCTACGAGTGCGGACGGAAAGCGCCGAAGCCGCTGGCCGGGCCGTTCGCCGGCCGCATCGCCGGCATCGCGGTGCTCGCCAAGAAGCGGCTTGCGGTGCTGCACGGCAAGCAGATCGACATCATCTCGGACAAGGACGGCGAGCTGAAGCAGACGCTCGAACTGCCCGAAGACGGAACGTGCCTCAGCACCGACAAGACGGAAAGCTGGCTCGTCGCCGGTACGACGAAGGGCAACGTCGCGGTGTTCGACGGGCAAGACACCGACGAGTTCGTGCCGGGCGAAACGGCCAAGCTCCACGACGGCGCGGTCACGCTCGTCAAGTTCGAACCGGAAGAGCTGCGGTTCTTCTCTGCGGGTGCGGACAACAAGCTGTACACGACGTTCGCTCGCGGCACCCTCGAACCGGAGGACAAGGGCCGCGGCAACATGCACGAGGACGTGCTGACCGCGCTCGCACTCGTGCCGGGCGACCGCATGGTGACGGGGTCGCGCGACGCGACGTTGAAGAACTGGCCGCGCGGCGGCGCGATCAAGCCCGGCACGCTCAAGGACATCGTCGGCAAGGTGGTCGGGCTGGCCGTCGTTACGGTCTATAACCAGCCGCACCTCGCGTGCGTGTGCGACGACAACACGATCCGCTTCCTGCGCCTCGAAGAGGACGGCAAGTTCCCCGATGAAGAGGTCGTTCATGAGAAGGTGACGGGCGCGGCCGAGTGGGTTCGCAATGAGTTGGGCCAGAAGCACGACCCGAAACGGCGCGAGAAGGCGCTCAAGGTGCTAGCCGAGTGGAAGGACTCCGCGAGCATCGAGATTCTGGGCGAGCAACTGACCCGCGACACCGATCCGAAGTTGCGCGAGTTCGTCGCGGACCTGCTCGTGAAGAGCGACAACCCGCGCGTCGTGAAGATTCTGGAACGGGCCATCGGCCACGGCGACGGCAAGGTGCGGCTGATCGCGTTCAACGGGCTGCACGCGCGGGCGAAGGACGACCTCGGCCCCATCGATCTGGCGCTCAAGATCGGCCACGCGGATGTCGGCATTGCGGCCGTGAAAGCGCTCGAACCGCTGGCGAAGGCCGATGATCAGGCGCTCACACGCCTCGTGGACGCGCTCGACGCCTCGACGTGGGACGTGCGCAAGACCGCGCTCGGAGCGCTCGAAACCGTGTACGACGCGAAGGCCCCGACCGCGAGCCTGACCGCCCTCGGCTCGAAGCACGGCGACGTACGCGCCGCCGGGCTGATCCGAGCTTACGAGCGCTGGCTGCTCGAACACCCCGCGGTTCAGTCCGCGATCCGCCGCCGGCTCGAAGACGGCGACGCCGCGGTGCGCAAGGTCGCGTTCCTGCTGTCCGTGCTCTCGAAGGAACAGCTCGCGGGCGTGCTGCGCGCCAGCGACAGCGAGCTGAACCGGCAACTCAACGAGTTGGAGAAAGCCGAGAAAGCGGACAAGGCCGCGCCGCCGGTCGCGGCCGACGCGAAGAGCAAACTGACGCCGACCGACTACGACACGCTGCTGCAAGCGACCGCGAGCCGCGCGCTCGACACCTGCTTGCGCGGGGCGCGCGGGCTCGCGGTTCTGGGCGACCCGCGCGCGTTCGGTCTGTTGCTGCAACTGAGTCGCGAAGAGGACGTGAGCGCCCGTGTGGACGTGTGCCGCGCGCTCGCGGCCCTCGACGACGAGCGTGCCGTGAATCGACTCCGTTCGATGCTGTTCGACACGCAGGCATCTGTGCGCGACGCGGCGTACACAGCGCTGGTGAAAATCTTCGACAAGACGCCGCTGGCGGTGGCCGAGTCCGGCCTGACAGCGGCCGACGAGGACGTGCGGCGGCGCGGCCTCGAAACGCTCGTCAAGGTGGTCAAGCGGAAGCCGCCCGAAGCCGCGGGCGAACCCGGCTGGGACTTGCTCGTTCGCGCGCTCAACGACGGCGCGCGTGGCGTCCGCAGTGAAGCGTTCAAAGCCGCACTCAACCTGAAGATCGCCGGCGGCGGGCCGGACACGCTCCGGTTCGCGCTGCAATCGATCCACCCCGACGTACGGCGCGAAGCCCTCACCGAAGTGACCGCGCAGGAGAAAGAGGAGTGGGCCGCCCCGCTCCTGTACGAGTTCTTCAACGACCCCGACGCCGGGCTGCGCCGCGAGGCGTTCGAGTTCGCGACCAAAAAGAACAAGGACATCGCGGTTCTCGAAACGGCCCTCGGCTCGAAGCACGCGGACGCCCGCAAGCTCGCGGTCGAGGCGCTCATCAAGAAGCACTCGAAGGCCGCGCAGCAGGTGTTGTTGAAGGCGCTTGGCGACGCCGACCGCGACGTGCGGTTGCTCGCGGTCAACGCGCTGGTGGACGACGACGCCAAGGGGCCGCTGGCGCAGGCCACGCAGAGCGACCGGGGCGACATCCGAGTGCGGGCCGCGGCGGCGCTGGCGAAGCACGGCGACGCGGCCGTGTACCCGGCGCTGACCGAACTCGCGACCGTGCCGGAACCGCAACTGAAGGAGCGCGCTTCGGACTGGCTCGACGTGACCGCACTCGCCCTCGGCGGCCTCGGCGAACTCGGCGACCCGCGGGCGCTGCCCCATGTGGTCGAGCTGACCAACAGCCCGCACAACCTGCTGCGCACGGCCGCGGCCCGCGCCCTCGTGTGGGTGGCGAAGCTCGACACGACCGCGGCCCTGCGCACCGCGCTGCAGCACTCCGATCCGCAGGTGAAGTACCGGGCCGCACTCGGCCTCGCGTACCTGGGTGACGCGACCGTCGGGCCGCTCGTGCGCGGCGACACCGGCGGCGTCGTCACGCCCGCGGAGCAGTTCACCGCGACCGTCGCGCTCGGGGCCGCGGCCGGCGTGCAGGGCACCGTGTACCTCGACAACGCCGACGAGAAACTGCGCGACCGCGCGCTGCTCGCCACGCTGCTGCTGGAACTGAAGGACACGGACGGCCAGCCGGACAAGTGCATCGAGTGCGTGTCCGCGAAGGGCGCGCGGTTCCGCCTGACCGGGGCGCGGGCGCTCGAGGCGTTCGCCGACCGTGCCGCGTTCCGCGAGTTCGTTATCAAAGAGGTGAACGACCGCGGTGACGACACACCGTGGAAGGTGTCGCCCGAAGTGATTGATGACCTCGCGAACCTGCTGGCGTTCGCCCCGCCGCAACTGAAGGCCAAAACCGCGCTCTTGCTGCGCCTGTTCGACAACAAGGAACAGGCCGAGTGGAACGCGGAGTGGGGCGTTCACGCGGCTCGATACGCGAAGGAGATCAAGGAAGCCGCGGCCGTCGCGAAGTCGGCCGGCGTGCCGGTTCCCGCGAAGCTGACGCCGGAGCAACTGCGCGAACTGGCCTTCGGCGGGTACGTAGGCCTCGTGCGTGAACAGGGCGCGAGCGGCAACAGCGCGGCCGTTGCGAAAGTGCGCCAGACGGCGCTCGCGCGCATCTTTGCCATCGCCTCGAAGGACGCGACCCACGCCCGCTCCGCGCAGCCGGTGCTCGCACAGGCGATGGGCGACCCCAACCAGCCGGTTCGCACGCAGGCCTTTGAGCACTTGCAGGCGCTCGGCATGGACCGGGCCGCGCTCGGCGCGGAAGCGCTCGAAGCCGGGTACACCGATCTCGGTGTGAAGGGGCTGGAACTGCTGACCGGCGGGGCGAGCGCGAAGAAGGGCGAAGCCGTTCTTGAGCGCGTGATGCTGTCGCGCTCCGACGATCTGGCCGTCGAAGCGGCGAAGTTGCTGCGCGACCGGCAGGGCAAGGTGCCGGTCGCGCAGAAGGCGCTCGATTCGGTTCACGAGCCGATGCGCCTCGCGGCGGTCGAGTGGCTGGCGTCCGAGTACGAGGCCAGCGACGACGCGAAGCAGCACCTGCGCGCCGCGGTCGAGTCGCGCTACCGCAAGGTGCGCGAGAAGACCGCGTTCGAGCTGGCCGGCAAGAAGGACGGGGCCGCGTTCGACGCGCTCGCGCGGTTCCTGCGCGAGGCGAGCGACGCGCAGCGCCAGGGCGCGCTGATGGAGGCCCTCACCACACTCGGCGACCCGCGTGCCGCCGGCGCGATGCTCGACCGCATCCAGAACGATCCGGGCGGAACGGCGATGACCGGCGAGCTGCTCAGCTACGCCGCCGACTTCCGCATTCCCGCCATCGCGGACCGCATGTTCCTCATGCTCGACAGAATGAAGGATTGGCAAGAGTGGATCTTCTCGTCGATTCTCACCGTCAGCGGGCACGACCAGCACATCGGCGATTCGGACGACGAGCGCCCGCAGGACCGGCCATCGTGGATGAAGGACCAGCACCCGCGACACGACGCACTTCTCGCGCGGCTCCTCGAGCGCGCGTTCGCGGACGGTGAAACGGACTACGTCGTCACCGCGCTGCTCGCACCAGCACGGTGGTCGCTGCGTAGCGACGTGAACGCGGCGTTCGCAACACTCTGTACCAGTCCGAACGTTGATCTACGCGACGCGGCGGTTCAGGCGTACGGTTGGCGGTTCCGCAAGCGCGCTGCGCCGGCCGATCCGCTGCTGAAGGCCGTGAAACACAAGAACCCGGTCACGCAGTTCTACGCGGCCGAAGGACTGGCCCGCGGCGGGCGCGCCGACGGGATGCAGGTGCTGCTCTCCGGCATCGAGTACCTCGAAGACCCCGGCCACCGCGTTCGCGCGGTCCAGGCGCTCGGCGAACTCGGCGACCCGCGCTCGGTCGACAAGCTGCTCGCGCTCGCCACCGAGGACGGCAGCCCGCTACAAGAAGCCGCGACGGAGGCCGTCGGTCACTTGAAGAAGTCGCCGCAGGCCGACGCGGTGTTCCGCCTGTTGGAGAAGCACGCAAAGGGGCAGAGCCGCGTCGCGGAGCGCGCGCTCGTCGGCCTGCGCTGGTTCGACACCCCGACCGGATGGGACATCGTTCGCGCGAAGCTCGCGGCGAAGGGCTATGGCGGCTGGATTGATCGGCTCAAGACCGTGGCCGCGGACCAACTCGGCTACAACGACGACCCCGCGGCGCGCGATCTGCTGCTGAAGACCGTGCGCACGGTCACGAACTACGACGTCGTGATGACGGCCTACGCGAGCGCCCGCCGGTTGTGGGGCAAGGACGGACTGGAACCGAACTACAACCTGGTTCAGAACCCGAACGCCGCGAATCTTATCAACTACCACAACACCGAACCCGGCGGGGAGCTGGGGCCGGTGGTCGCGCGCGGCGACGCGCTCCGCATCATGGAGCTGTTCCCCAACTGCCAGCCGGAGATTCAGCAGCAGTTGGAATCGGCTCTCCTCACGCGGCCGAACCTCCCGGTGAAGGAAGCTGTCGCGTCGCTAACCCATGCCGACGAGGGGACCGTGCGGCTCGCGTCTCGCTTGCTCGGTCGCGTCTCGACCCCGGACACGGGCGTGAAGACCGCCATCGGCGGCGCGCTCACGAAGTGGTGGGCGACGTGGCAGGAGCGGCGCGCGAAGGTCGGAAAGAGCGATGCGCTCGCGAAGGCCGGTGAAGTGGTCGAGAGCCTGTTGTTCACTGCGGGCCGCGTCGGGGTGCCGACAGAGTCGCTCGCGGGCGTCGCGACCTCGCGCCCGGATGATCCGCTCGCGCGCGGTATCCGGCTCGAAGCTGTCCGGTGCCTCGCCCTCGGCGCGCGCACTCCCGCGGTGCTGCATACACTTGAAACGCTTGCGGTCGGCCCGGACGCGGACGTGCGCGTGCTCGCGTCCGAGATGCTGGCGCGGTTCGACGCGCCACGGGCCTCGAAGCTCGCAACGCCCGACAAGAATCTCTCGGATCGGCCCAGCTTCAACCGGCTCGTGATCGCGGGCGCGGTTCGCGCGAAAGACGTGGCTGGGGCCGCGGCGAACCCGCACGTTCAGCCGGTCGCGCTACCCGTGTTCGTCGCCGAGAAGGACGTGCCCACGCTCGCGGCGGTGGCGAAGGATCGCAAGGCGAACGAGGCCGCACGCTTCGGCGCTGTCGAAGGGCTGGGCGTGATGGCGACCGAACCGGCCGAGGCGGTGCTGGTCGAGATCGGCACCGCGAAGGACGACGAGAAAGAGCTACGGAAGGCCGCGTGGCGCGCGCTGCGCGGGTCGAAGCGCGCCCGCAAGCGCGGCGCGGTCAACACGCTCGCGACGATGCCGAAAGTACCGAAGGCCGCGAAACCGGCGAATGAGGCGAAGGGGGGCGACGAGGGCGACGAGGGTGACGAGGAGTGATTCTTGGCGAGCCGGAAGCGTGAGCGACGGATCAGTTCGTCCGTTGCTCGCGCTTCCGGCTCGTGGGAACGTACCGATTCCTGTTGGGTGAACGATGGCAACAACGGACCTTCCGATCGCCGAAGAGATCAGCGACGCGCCGCCGCCGGCCCCGGCGAGCGGGGCGCACCTCGCCTACGCCGGCGCGAGTCGCGTTGTCACTGCCGGCAAAGCCGCGACCGTCGAGATGTTCGGCAACCTCGACCGCCCGCCGGTGCGGTTCGACGCGACCGTGAAGAATCCGCTGCGCTTTCGCGAGGCGCTCTCCGCGCTGTACGGCGTGATCGGCAGCGACTACCGCTACGCGCCGAAGGACCGCACGCAGTACATCGCGTACCTGCGGCTCAAGCGCGACGCGGCCCCGCTCGGCGTGTGGCACGCGCAGCAGGCGTATTTCGCCTGGATGCTTCGCAACGACCCCAACGCGCTCGCGATCCTCGACCCCGTCGTGAGCGTTCACCCGGACCAAATCACGTTCGAGGTGTTCGGCAAGGACGAGAGCACCTACGCCTGCCTCGCGTTCAAGAAGGACGGGTTCACCGACGCCGGCGCGAGCGCGACCGGCACCACGAACATCGACTTCAGCGACGCGCTGTACGCGAGCGTGCAACAGATCCGTGGCTACCGCGAGACGCGGCTCGCGCTCGGGCACGACGGCGCGAAACCGACGCCCGAAGGCCGCGGCCCGGTGCTCGAAAAGAAGCTCCAGGTGCCGGACTCGTGGCTCCGCGGGTTCCTGCAGGTGCAGTCGGCCGCGACGCTGCCGTTCGACCACGTCCAGCTTTCGCCGATGGACCTGTACAACGTGCTGCGCCACCTGCGGATGAACGGCGACCGCAAGGGGAAGAAGCGCGGGCTGCGGTTCGAGCTGGTGCCGGCGCAGCAACCGCGGATCGTCGCGGAGCCGTGGGAGACGGTGTTCACCACAACGGCCGACGTGTTCCGCGGCAAGGCGGCGCGACTGGTGCGCGTGTGGGGCCGTCGCCGGCTGATGACCGTGAAGCGGTTGCTCCCGTTCGTGCAATCGGTGGATGTGTACTTGCTCGGCAGCGGGCTTCCCAGTTTCTGGGTGTTCCGCTGCGACGACATCACGCTGACGCTCGGCATGACCGGGTTCACCTCGGCGAACTGGTCGAGCGCGCTCGGCTTCGACCTGCTGTTGCCGCGCAACACGCAGGACGGCGAGCCGACGAAGAAGGTGGTTGCGTACCTCGCGGAGAAGCACTCCGCGACTCCGAAGGAACTGAGCCAGCAGACCGGCATCCGGGGCGCGGCGCTGGTCGAGGCGGTGCAGGTCGGGTGTCAGAACGGCGAACTGATGTACGACATCGCCAACGGCGTGTACCGGCACCGGCCGCTGACGGCGAAGCCGCTCGACCTCGCCCGGTTGCAGTTCCGTAACGCGCGCGAGAAGGTCGCGCACGACCTGCTGACGCGCTCGCGCGCGGTGCGCATCACGGGCGAGAACCGCATCGCCGGTGTCGGATTGGAGCTGACCGGCACCGTGGCCGTGGCCGAGGACAAGCGCGACTACCGCCCACAGATGGTGCTCGCGGACGAGGGCCAAGTGCGCAAAGTGACCTGCACCTGCGCGCCGTTCCGCAAGCACGGCATCAAGGCCGGGCCGTGCGTTCACCTGATCGCCCTGCGGTTGGCGTTTGCCGAAAAGGAATCGAAGAAGGCCAAGAGCGACGACGCGGTGAAGTTCGAGACGCGGGCGTTCGCCAAGCGCGACGGCGAGGTCGAGCGCGTCGTTCAGATTTCGCTGGAGCGCGACAAGGTGAAGTATCGCTGGGGGCTGAGCGGGCAGCCCATGCGGCTCCAGACGATGCGGTTCAACACCGAAGACGCGGCGCGCCGGGCGTACTTCGCCAAGCTCGCGGACCTCGACACAAAGGGCTACCTCGACGCCATCGCCGAATAAGGCGCGCCGCGCCCGCGCCCGCGCGGGCGCTAGGCGAACCCCGCCCGCAAGGGCGGGAGTGATCGACCGAACACCACGACCACACCATGAGCACTACGACGACCCCGACGGACACCGCGACCCTGTGGCGCTTGATCGTTCAAGCGGGCGGGATGAAGGCGTACATCGACGGGCAGCTCCGCGAGCGCGGGTTCCTCGTCACCCGCCGCGACGCCGACGCCATGTCGGACCGCGAGAAGGACACGTACAAGAAGGCGCTCAAGCAGGAAGCCGAAGAGCGCCGCAAGTTGCGCCGCGAGACATGGGGCGCGTACACGGCGAATCACATCGTTCACCTGGGCGAAGGCGTCTTCTGGAATGACGAGCACAAAGAAGACAAGTGGGACACTCCGAACAGCGAGGAGCGCGCGGCCGAAAACGAACTGCCGGCGCTGGACACGCCGGAGCAACTGGCCGGAGCGCTCGGCGTGACGATCCCGCAGCTCAAGGGCATGGCGTACCATCGCGACGCCGCGATCAGCCTGCACTACGTCCGGTTCACGATTCCGAAGCGCGACGGCACCGAGCGGCCGATCTGGGCACCGAAGAAGCGGCTCAAGGCGGCGCAGCGGTGGATTCTGCAACACATCGTCGAGCGGCTGCCCGTTCACGGGGCGGCGCAAGGGTTCCTCGTCGGGCGCTCGATCCTCAGCAACGCGCAGGTTCACGAGAACCCAAAAGTGCTGCTGAAAATGGACATCAAGGAGTTCTTCCCGACGGTGACGTGGAAGCGCGTGAAGGGCGTGTTCCGCCGGGCCGGATACCGCGACGGCATCTGCACGCTGCTCGCGCTCCTCTGCACAGAAGCGCCGCGCGAGATCGTGGAAGTGGAAGGGAAGACGTACTACGTTTCGCTTGGGCCGCGGTGCCTGCCGCAAGGTGCCCCGACCTCGCCCGCGCTGACGAATGCGCTGTGCCTGCGGCTCGACCGGCGGCTCGCGGGCCTCGCGGCCAAGTACGGCTGGCGGTACACGCGCTACGCCGACGACCTGACGTTCAGCTTGTCGCAAGAGCACAAGGGGCCGCCGAAGCTGGGCGCGATGATGGGCTGCGTGACGCGCATCGTCGCGGAGGAAGGGTTCGCGGTGAAGGAGGAGAAGACCCGCGTCCACCGCACCGGCGGGCGACAGAGCGTGACCGGCCTCGTGGTGAACGGCGACACCGCCCCGCGCACGCCGCGCAAGTTGCGCCGCCAACTGCGCTCCGCGATCCACAAACTGAAGACCGGCAAGCCGTTGAAGGAAGGCGAATCGCTCGCGCGGCTGACCGGCTACGCGGCGTTTGTCCACATGACGAACCCGGAGCTGGGGCGGAAGATGCTCGCGGACATTCAGGGCCACGAGGACAAGCCCCAAGAATAATAGAGCAAAGCGTGCGGCCGGGTTCATCCCGGCCGTTCTTCTACGAGCGCCGCGCGCAGGTGTCGCGCGGCGCTGTCGTTCTCGGCGAGCGCGCGGTTCACCAATTCGATCAGTTCAGCCGAGTATGGCACGCCCTCACCGGGCGCGGGCGCGTGGGGCACAAGTCGATACGCGATCCACTCCGCGAGCCGCGGGATGTTCTCGCCTGTTGTGGCCGAAAGATGAATCGCGCCGAGCGGGTAATTCGGCGGCCACTCCAACGAGCGGTCGCACTTGTTCATCACAAGCACCCATCGCGGCATTGGTAGATGCACCGCAACTTCTGCCTCGCGGTCGGGGTAAACTTCTTCGCGGCGGGAAGCATCCATCACCCACACGACCAACTCCGCTTCGCTGAGTGCCTTCCGCGTACGTGCGATTCCCTCTGCCTCCAACTCTTCCGCGTCGCGCAGCCCCGCGGTGTCGATCAATTCGACCGGCCAGCCGTCGAACGCGGTCCGCACGCTGACCGCGTCGCGCGTCGTGCCCGCGACCTCGGACACGACCGCGCGCTGATAGCCCGCGAGCGCGTTGACGAGCGAGCTTTTCCCGACGTTCGGCAGCCCCGCGACGACCACCTTCCACGGCTCGACGAGGTACCGGCCGACGGTGTTTCCGAGTTCGCTGAGTCGCTGAAGTGGCGCACGCGCGGAGAGCGGATCGGTTTCGAGTAGTGCGAGAATATGACACACTTCGTTGGCGAACGCACCGTTGAGCTGGTCGAGAATAATGCTCGCGGTGCGGAGCGTTGGGGCGAACTGCAACAGGCGAGCGGGGGGCGTCAGCCCCCTGTTCTCTGTGTTTGAAGAGAGAACAGGGGGCTGACGCCCCCCGCTCGCCTCGAACGCGGCCATCACCATCCGCACGACGCGCGGCCCGCCGTGGCAGTGGACTTCGACCGCGTCGGGGGCGGTGGCCGCGAGCACGACCTCATCGCCGGCGAGCGTGCCGAACCAGAAGCGGGTCAGTTCGGGCGATTCCGGCAGCGGCTTCCCGACGGGCGCGAATAGCGTGCGAGCGAGTTCCCACGCGCGCGGCCCGCGCACCTGTACCGTAGCAATCGCCCCGGTGCCCGACGCGGTCAGCAGTGACACCGCGGTGTCACTCACGGCAGCGCCTCCGCCGCGATGCGGATGCCTTCGAGGGTGAGTTCGGGGCGCACAATCGTTCGCTGAGAAAGCGAACCAAAATCGCTTCGCCCCAAATCCCCAACTGCACCACCCGTGATGACGACCCACGGCGCGTGTTCGCGCTTCGCATACTGAGTCGCGAGATGGACCACGCCGCCAACGATTGCTGCGCGAATGCCGGCCAGAATCGCGTCGTTCGTGTTCTTCGCGGGTGCGGCCATGATCGGTAACGTGTGCGCATCGACTAGCGGCAATTTCGCTGTGTGCGCGTGCAGCGACTCGGCCATCAAACGTGGGCCGGGGAAGATGACGCCGCCCTGAAACCCCTCCTCGTCGTCGAGGAGATCGACCGTAACGGCGGTCCCGATTGAGATCAGACTTGCTGAGTATGGGTGTACGAGATTTCGAGCCGCGAGCGCGTTCAACAGCCGGTCGATCCCCACGCGATGTGGCTCGTCCACGTTCATTGCGAGCATGACGTGAGCGTGTTCGATGACCTGACACCGCTCGCCGCGGGCGTGTACCCACGCCGCGAATCGCGCCGCACGGTCGGGGTGAACGCTCGCGATTGCCCAACTGTACGAGTCACGATTTGGTAGCCGAGTCAGTTGCTCATCCCAAGCGTCTTCGTCGTCCGGCGGGAGTGAAACCATTCCCGGTGTGGGCGCATAGGCGTCGCCCCAGCCCCACTTGATGCGCGTGTTGCCGATGTCCACCACCACGTCGGGCGTCACGGCTGGCCCTCCGGCGTTGGAGCGGTCTGGAAGTCGTCCGTGCGGATCGCGGCTTCGGTGGGGAAGTTCGTCGGCTTCTTGCGCGCGGCTTCCTCGGCTTCCGTACGCTTCAGGTCGGCGATCATCTGCGCCACGCGGCCGATCACCAGTTGCAACCCCTCGCCGGTCACGGCGCTGAACAGCAGCACTTCGCGTCCGAGGTCCGCGGCGAGGCGGTCGCGCACCTCGTTCGCCCCGGTCAGTTCGGCTTTGCTGACGCACACGACTTCGGGCTTGTTGTCCAGCGGGATGGTGTAGTCACGCAACTCCTTGCGGATCGCGTGGTAATTGTGAACGGGGTCACTCTCGTCCGACGGGAACGGCTCGACGAGGTGAATCAGCACGCGGGTGCGCTCGACGTGGCGCAGGAACTCGTGACCCAGGCCGACGCCCTGCGCCGCGCCTTCGATCAAGCCGGGCAGGTCGGCGATCACGAACCCGGCGTCGCCGCCCAACGAGACGATCCCCAGGTTCGGCGACTTCGTGGTGAACGGGTACGACGCGATCTCGGGTGTCGCGCGGCTGACGCGCGAGAGCAGCGTGGACTTGCCCGCGTTTGGGAAGCCGACCAGCCCGGCGTCGGCGATCACCTTCAATTCGAGCGATATCCACCGCTCTTCGCCGTCCTCGCCCGGCTCGTACTCGCGCGGCGCGCGGTTGGTCGAACTCTTGAAGTGGACGTTCCCGCGCCCGCCCCGGCCGCCCTTCGCGACGACCACCTCGTCGCCCGTCGCGACGAGGTCTTTGAGCACGTTACCGCGCTCGCGGTCGCGGACGATGGTGCCTGGCGGGACGAGCAAGACGATGTCCTGCGCCATCTTGCCCGCGCACCGCGCGCCCATACCGGCCTCGCCGCTCTTGGCG
>SXHE01000493.1 GCA_005773755.1 Planctomycetia bacterium | reverse complement strand
CATAGCGTGCTCCTCATTGGGCACAATTGGTGCGTGCGGGTCGGGCCGCGGAGAGGTGTCGCACCGCGAACGGCGCGCCGAACGGCGGCTATGTAACAGACGAGTAACCTCGACCGGATTCACGCCCGCAGTCACGCGATCAGTTTCTTGACGACATTTCCGGCCACGTCGGTGAGGCGCGTGTCGAGGCCCTGATGCTTAAACGTCAGCTTCTTGTGGTCGAACCCGAACAAATGGAGGATCGTGGCGTGGAAGTCGTGGACGTGGACGCCGTCGGACGCGACCTTCCAGCCGAGTTCGTCGGTCGTGCCGTGCGTGACGCCGCCCTTCACCCCGCCGCCGGCGAGGAACCCGCTGAATGCGTGCGGGTGGTGGTCGCGGCCGGCGCTGGTCATTTCTTTGCCTTGCGTGATCGCCGTGCGCCCGAACTCGCTCGCGCTCACGACGAGCGTACTGTCGAGTAACCCCCGCGCCTTCAGGTCGCGAATCAGCGCCGCGACCGGCTTGTCGAACTCCTTGCAGTTCCGCGGCAGGTCACGATAGATGTTGTCGTGGTGGTCCCACTCCGGGTGCGTGACGGTGACGAACCGCACGCCGCGCTCGACCAGCCGGCGCGCGAGCAGCAGGCTCCGCGCGAACCCGCCGTCGCCGTAGGCCGCGAGGGTTTCCTTTTTCTCTTTCGACAGGTCCGCGAGTTCGGGGGCCGCGGTCTGCATCCGGTACGCCAGTTCGTAGGCCGCGATCTGCGCCGCCAGTTTCGGATCGGCCGTTTCTTCCTTGCGCAGTTCGTTCAGCTTCTTGATCGCGTCGAGCTGCGCCCGGTGCATCTCGGGCGTAATCTCTTTCGGCGTGGCGAGGTCGAGAATGGGCGACCCTTGCCCGCGGAACAGCACGCCCTGGTGCGTGGCCGGGAGGAACCCGTTGCCCCAGACGTAGCTCCTGGCCTTCGGCGCGCGGCCGTTTAGCAACACGACGTAACCGGGCAGGTCTTTGCACTCGCTGCCGAGGCCGTAGGTGAGCCACGAGCCGAGCGTCGGGCGGCCGGGCTGGTCCTTCCCGGTGTTGATGACCAGCTCGCCCGGCGCGTGGTCGAACGCCTCGTGGTGCATCGAGCGAACCAGAGCGATGTCGTCCGCACACGAGCCGATCTCGGGCAGTAACTCGGACAGTTCCATCCCGCACTTGCCGAACTTGCGGAACTTGTACGGGCTTTGCATGACGGGTGCGGCGAACGTGGTCTGGCCCAGACGCACGCCCGCGCGGAACGATTCCGGGATCGGCTTGCCGTGCAGCTTCGCGAGGTCCGGCTTGGGGTCGAAAAGATCGACCTGACTCGTACCGCCCACGGCGAAGATGAAGATCGCGCTCTTCGCGGTCCCCTTGAAGTGCGGCGGCTTCGGCTTGAGCGGGTTCGTGTCGTCTTCGGCCGCGAGCAGCCCGTCGCGCGCCAGCAGCGTGGCGAGCGCGGCGCACGACATGAACCCGCGGCGGTCGAGTGGGTGCATGTCGATTACTCCCGCGTGGTGAACTCTTCGAGGTTCATCAGGGTTCGCGCGACGCCGAACCAGACGGCCTCTTCCTTCGCGCCGAGTTTCTCCTGCGCCGCCACCAGTTCGCCCAGGATCGCCAACTCGCGGTCCTTCGGCAGGCGGCCCAGGCACAGCTCGAAGCCGTATCGCAGACGGTTCTCGGTCGTGTCGCCGCCGCGCCGAATCTGCGCGCCGAGCGCCGCTGCGCACTCCACGAACACCGGGTCGTTGAGTAGCGCGAGTGCTTGCAGCGGGGTGATGCTGCGGTCGCGCTTCGCGCACGGGCCGTTGCCGTCGGCCGCGTCGAACACCGCGAGCGTGGGGTGTTGGAGCGTGCGCTGGACGTGGATGTAGATGCCGCGCCGGTGCCGGTCGGGGCCGGGCATCTTCAGCGACTCCGCGGTGAACTTCTGCGCGAGTAGCCCATCGGGGAACGGCGGCACAATAGACGGCCCGCCGAGCTTCGGGTTCAGCAGCCCGCTTACGGACAGCGACAGGTCGCGCACGATTTCCGCTTCCACGCGGAACCGGTTCTGCCGGCCGAAGAGCGCGTTGGTCGGGTCAGCCGCGGTCAGCTTCGCGGTGCGTGCCGACGACTGCTTGTAGGTCGCGGACATCACGACCAGCTTGATGAGCGCCTTGCGCGACCACTTGAGGCGGACGAACTCGCTCGCGAGCCAGTCCAGCAGTTCGGGGTGAGTCGGCGGGGTGCCGTTGGTGCCGAAGTTGTCGGGCGTGCGCACGATCCCTTCGCCGAACAGGTGCTGCCAAACGCGGTTGACCGCGACGCGGGCCGTGAGCGGGTGCGCCGGGTCGACGAGCCACCGCGCGAGGTCGAGCCGGTCGGCCGAGTCGCCGCGCGCCTTGAGCGGCGGAAGGAACGCCGGCGTGCCGGGCGCGACCGCTTCGCCCTTCTGCAAGAAGTTCCCGCGCGTGTGAACGTGGGTGTCGCGCTTCACCTCGCGCAACACCGGGATGTACGCCTTGCCTTCGAGCCGCACCTCCGTGTTGTCGGTCTGGTTGAAAAAGGCGTACAGCCGGTAGAACTCGCGGTGCGCGACCGGGTCGTACTTGTGCGTGTGGCACTTGGCACAGCCGAGCGTGAGGCCCATCCAGGCCATGCCGGTCGTTTCCACGCGGTCCTTCACCGCGTAGGTTCGGAACTCCTCCTTGTCGCCGCTGGCGGCGCTGTTCCAGAGCGTGTTCCGGTGGAACCCGGTCGCGGTCTTCTGCTCGTTGGTCGCGCCCGGCAACAGGTCGCCGGCAAGCTGTTCCACCGTGTAGCGGTCGAACGGCACGTCGTCGTTAAACGCCCTTACCACCCAGTCGCGAAACCGGTACGCCTCCGGGCGCAGGTTGTCGTTCTCGTACCCGTCGCTCTCCGCGAACCGCGCGAGGTCGAGCCAGTGCCGGCCCCAGCGCTCGCCGAAGTGCGGCGACGCGAGCAGCTTATCGACCAGCTTTTCGTAAGCGTTCGCGCTGGTGTCTTTCAGGAACGCCGCGATCTCGTTCGGCGCGGGCGGCAGGCCGGTCAGATCGAGGTGCAACCGGCGAAAGAGAGAGCGCCGATCCGCCTCCGGCGCGAGTGACAATCCCTTGTCACTGAGCTTGGCGAGAACGAAGGCGTCGACCGGATGTGCCGCGCCTCGCGGGCTTTCGGGGCGATTGACGGGCTTGAACGCCCAGTGATCGTCGGCCGGCTCTTTGCCGGCGAACTCGTCGGGCCACTTTGCGCCCTGCTCGGCCCACGCCTTCAAGGTCGCGACCTGTTCCGCGGTCAGCGGGTCGCCGTCGGGCGGCATCTTGAGTTTGTCGTCGGTGTTGACGATGCGGCGCAGCAGTTCGCCCTTCGCGGTGCCGGGTACGAGCGCCGGGCCGGTGTCGCCGCCGACCCGCGCGAGCCGGCGCACGTCGAGCCGCAGCCCGCCCTCCTGCTTCTTCGTCCCGTGACAGCGGACGCAGTGCTTCGTCAGGATCGGTCGCACGTCGCGCGCGAAATCGACGTCCGCGGCAATGGCCGGCAGCGCGAAGGCGAGCGACGAGAGCGCGAGAGCGAACCGCATGGGGAGGGACCGCGCGGGAGTGAACCGACACCGACCATCCTACCCGCGCGCGCCGCCCGGTGCCAGCGCCGCCCTCACTTCCGCTTCGCCAAGATCGGGGCAAGTGCTTCGGCGAACGCGTCGGCCTGGCGCATGAAGCCGAGGTCGGTGGGGTGCGAGCCGTCCACGGTGCCCTCGCCGTCGTCGCCGAGGAGCTTGTCGCCCGCGAGGTAGTAGAGGTTCTTGTCGCCGGCCGCGACGAGCGCGTCGAACGCCTTCTTGAGCGCGGCGCGGCTGTCCGCGTTGCGCTTCGCCAGCGCCGGCAGCGCGGGTGCGTTCGTGTAGGTCCTATCCTCGACGAGCAGAATCGGTGTGGTCGGCTTGGCCTTGCGGAGCGCCTTCACGAACGGCTCCGTGCGCTCCGCGACCTGCGCCGGGTTCAGGTTCGGCAGGCAGTCGAGCACGAACACGCTCGCATCGAGTTCGCCCAGCAGTTCGGCGATGTCCGGGTCGAGCGTGCCGCTGCCGGAGAAGCCCAGGTTGATGACAGCGCGGTCGAGCTTGCGGCCGAGGATCGCGGTGTGAACCATGCCCGGTCGCGAGGCGCACCCGCCCTGCGTGATCGACGTGCCGTAGAACACCATCGGTTTCTGCTTTTCGGCCGGGCGCGCGTCGGCCTTCTTCAGCGCCGCGCCCTTCGGAACGCCGATCTCAACGGACGACACGCCGTTGTACAGCGGCAGGTACAGCACGAACTCCTTCTCGCCCGCGGCCAACCCGCTCGCGAGCGCGACGGTGTTCGTCTCCGCGGTCGGCCGCCCGTTGGCGACCCACTGCCACTTCCCCGCGGCCGTCTTCACGTACAGGTCGAGGCCGCTCACGCCGGTCGCGGGCATGTGGGGCATCGCGAGGTTCTTGCTCGTCACCGTCCAGCGCGCGTGAACGATTGTCGCATCGGTGACGAACCGCACGCACAGCCCGGTGGAATGGCGGCTCAGCCCCCACACCGGCGGGCGCGCGGTCTTCTCGGCCCTCGCGGGCAAGCGGTCGAACGGGGCCTTCGTGTCGGCCCACCCCTGCCCTTCGAGGCCCAGCGCCCGAACATCGAACCACTGCACGCCGGTCGCGGGGTCGACCGTCGCGGTGGCCGGATCAAGCGCCGGCCCCGCGGCGAACAGCGACGGGGTGAGTGCGAAGAGGACGAGCGCGGCGCGAATATTCATAGTGGCAGCGTTTGGTGAGAGGTTCGGGCGGTGGCGTCTGGTGTACCCGCTTTTCGGGCCGATGTCGAGAGGCCGGTCCGTTCACTCGCCCGGCGCGAGCGCCGCGCGAATCAGGTCCGCGATGCCGCGGGCGTTTTCGCCGCCGCGCGCGTCGAGCGCGCGCACCACCTTCGCGCGCCGCTTCGCGCTGTGGTTCTGGTTCAGTTTCCACTTCCCTTCGAGCGTGTCGATCTCGATGCGGAAACCGACGATCTGCGCCAACAGCCGGTCTACGAAGGGACCGGACGAGTCGAGCACCCACGGTTGCGGCTCGCCTGCCTCGAACACCTCGGCACTGCGGCGCACGATCTCCAACAACTCGTCCTTCTCTTCGACGAGGACCGCGCGGCCGGTCGCGTGGACCGCTACGTAGTTCCACGTGGGAACGACGTTCTCCGCTTCGTACCAGCGCGGCGAGATGTAGGCGTGCGGCCCGCTGAACACCGCGAGCGCCGGCCGTGCGGCCAGTTCCTTCCAGTGCGGGTTCGCGCGCGCCATGTGCCCGACGAGCGCGCCGTGCGGCCTGCGGTCGCTGTCCAGCAGGAACGGCAGGTGCGTGGCGAACGGCGCGCCCGCGACACGCGACACGAGCAGCCCGAAGCTGTGGGCCTCGATGAAGTCGTGGAGCGCGGCGCGATCCGAAACGGCGAAGTGCGGCGGAACGTACATCGTGCGGTCTCACTAACGGATGGGAACGGGGACGCGCGCCGCGCGCGTGAGGTTCAGTCCGCGAGCTGTTTCTTACTGGTGTCGGGCGCGAACAGGATCGCGACCATGCCGAGTACGAAGAACAGGCTCGTGAGTCGGCCGATCAGGGCATAGTCGCCGCCGAACGCGCCCATGAGCGCGCCGCTGGCGAACAGCGTGACCGCGGTAAAGATGCGGCCGAAGTTGAAGCTGACCCCGGCCCCGGTCGAGCGCACGCGCGTCGGGAACAGTT
>SXHE01000492.1 GCA_005773755.1 Planctomycetia bacterium | reverse complement strand
TGGACTTTGGGCACGCTCATGGGGCTACACTAGAGCCACAACGCCACCCGCGCAAGGCACCCCGCGAGGGAGATGGCACAACACCCAGAGCCTGCACAGGTTTAGGGCGTGACCGACCGCCAACTGCGTAACACCTAACGACGAGAAAATATCGAACTGCGAAGTTCTCGCAGCGATGGGGTCGGCGGCGGCCCCAGCAGCGGAACTGTTGGAACGGCTCGGGCAGATCACGAACTCCACAGAAATACGCGCTGCGGCCCAAGCCGCGCTAGCAGCAATCCGAGCCGAAGAAAGGTAACTCTTCATGCCCCGTCCCAACGACCGCGCACTTTCGGCCCTGCGCCCCCTCACCTTCACCCGGCGCTACACCGGCTCCGCGCCGGGGTCGGCGCTGGTGACGATGGGGCGCACGACGGTGCTGTGTACCTGCTGCGTCGAGCCGAAGGTGCCGGAGTTCCTTGTCGGTAAGGGCAAGGGCTGGCTGACCGCGGAGTACGGCATGTTGCCCGGTTCGACTAACACCCGCAAGCCGCGCGACAAGGGCGGGAAGGTGGACGGGCGCAGCGTCGAGATTCAGCGGCTCATCGGCCGCAGCCTCCGCGCGGTCGTAAACCTGGACAAACTCGGCGAGCGCACGCTCTGGATCGACTGCGACGTCCTCGAAGCCGACGGCGGCACGCGCACCGCGAGCATCACGGGCGCGTTCGTGGCCGCGGTCGATGCCGTGAACTCGATCAAAGGGCTGCTCACGGTTCCGGTTTCCGACGTGCTGACGGACAGCGTCGCGGCGGTCAGCGTCGGCCTTCTGGACGGCGAGGAACGGTTGGATTTGGAATACGTCGAAGACCGCGATGCGGACGTGGACCTGAACCTCGTGATGACCGGCAGCGGGAAGATCATCGAGGTGCAAGCCGGCGGCGAGGAAGCCACCTTCACCCGCGCGCAACTCGACGCGCTGGTCACGCTGGGCGAGAGCGGCATCCGCGCGATCACGAACGCACAGAAGGCGGCGCTAGGGGCGGCGTGGCCCTTCGCCTAGCGCGCGACGAGTGACATCAACTTGCCTTCTGAGACGATGGCGTACTCAGGCTCCACCAACTCGCCCGGGAGCAACTTAACCGCGCGCACGTCGTGCAAGCGGCTCACGCCGTCGTGGAACGCGGGCAGCGTCAATTCCGGGTGCCGTGCGCGGAGTGCGTGAAACAGCTCCGGTAGCGGGCAGTCGCCCCCTGCCCCGCTTTCGCCGCGCCTGTCCAGATACTCCAGCGCATCCATCGACCACGGCACGAGGTGCGATACCGGTTCCGCAATTGCCGGGCCGCTGGTTTCCGCGCGGCGCAGCGCGGCCTCGCAGCGCTTTGCCAGATCGTCCAGGCGCGCGAGCATCGCTGTGGCGCGCACCTCGAAGCTCGCGGACAGCGCCGCGACCTCGCGCTTGGCATCGGCCATCCACTCCGGCACGCCGGTGCGAGTGGCTTGCAGCACGTCCTTAAGTTCTCGCAGGATCGAGCGCGGCGAGTCGTGCTCGTGAACGAATCCGACCGCCTTCGGGGTCGCGCGGACCCACTCCGTGACGAGCTTGCCCTTCGTCTCGGTGCGCACCGTTTCGAGGAGGCCATCGCGAATGGCCTGAAGCGCGGCTTCGGCACTCAGTCCGGCGCGCGCCGGGAACAGGCCCGCGAGCTTGCCCGCGCGGAACAGCCGGTGCTCGCCGGGTGCGTGCAGCGCGGTCTTCAGCGCTTCGAGTAGGTGCTCGTTGAGCCGCGGGTCGCGGACGATCACGAACCCGGCCGGCGCGTGCATGTCGGAGTTCGGCGGCAGACTCTCCATTCCGTCCCCGTGGCTCGCGGAGTGAACCGGCCGTACTGTAATCGTGTCCGACCCAAGAAGAAAAGGTCACTGTTAAGGCTCAACCAATGTCCACGACCGACGTTCGCCCGCGCATCCTCAGCGGCGTGCAGCCGTCCGGCAAGTTGCACCTCGGCAACTACTTCGGCGCGATCAAACAGCACATCGAGCAGCAGGACAGCGGCGAGTGCTTCTACTTCATCGCTGATTACCACGCACTTACGACGCTGAAGGAAGCTGAAGAGAAGGAAATCGCGATTGCCGCGAAGCAAAAAGGAATGGTCCCGCGGCCCGCGAAGCAGATCCTCGCGGACAACGTGCGCGACGTCGCCCTCGACTACCTCGCGCTCGGCCTCAACCCGGCGAAGACCACCTTCTATCGCCAGTCCGACGTGCCCGAAGTGTGCGAACTCGCATGGGTTCTGAGCACGGTCAGCGGCATGGGACTGCTCGAACGCGCCCATTCCTACAAGGACAAGACCGAGCGCGGCATCACGCCCAGCGTTGGCCTGTTCACATACCCGATTCTCATGGCCGCAGACATCCTCATCGTCCGCTCGCATCAGGTGCCGGTGGGCAAGGATCAGGAACAGCACCTGGAGATGACGCGGAACATCGCGGGGTCGTTCAACCATCAGTACGGCGAAATCTTCCCGCTGCCGGACGCGGTGTTCAACGAGGCCGCGGTGGTGCCCGGCACGGACGGCCAGAAGATGAGCAAGAGCTACGGCAACACCATCGAAATCTTCGCCGAGGGGAAGGCGCTCAAGACCGCGGTGATGGGCATCGTCACCGATTCGACGCCGGTAGACGCGCCCAAGAACCCGGACACCTGCAACGCCTTCGCGCTGTACAAGCTGTTCGCGACCCAAGCGGAACAGGCAGAACTGGCGGAACTGTATAAGAACCCGACGAAGGGCGCGGAGGCGCGCGGCGGGCGGCCGTTCGGCTACGGCGACGCGAAGACGATGCTGCACGCGAAGCTCGACGCCTACTTCGCCGCGGCCCGCGAGCGTCGCAAACAACTCGCACGCGACCCCGGCCTTGTAGAAGAGGCGCTGACCGCCGGCGCGAAGCGGGCGCGCGAGGTCGCGAGGGTCACGCTGCAACTCGTGCGGCAAGCGGTCGGCATAAGCGCGCGCCCGGTGTAGTTGCTGCGGGCCGGCAACCTGCGGTTGGCAGGTGGAGCGCTACCCGCGTACCATACCCTCCACAGGAGGCACTGCATGAAGATCATCCTCGCCAACCCGCGCGGGTTCTGCGCCGGCGTGAACATGGCGATTGAGGCGCTCGAAACCGCGCTCCGGTTCTACGGCAGCCCGCTCTACGTCTACCACGAGATCGTCCACAACCGGCCCATCGTCGAGAAGTTCACCGCGCTCGGCGTTGTCTTCGTGGACGACATCTCCGAAGTGCCCAACGGCGGTACGGTCCTCTACAGCGCACACGGCGTTTCGCCCGTGATCCGGCAGCACTCCGAGGCACGTAACCTGCGCGCCATCGACGCCACCTGCCCGCTCGTCACGAAGGTTCACAAGGAGGCTATCAAGTTCGCGAAGGAGGGTTACACCATCGTGCTCGTCGGCCACGAGGGGCACGACGAAGTGATCGGCACGATGGGCGAAGCCCCCGCGAACATGGTCCTTGTGGAGGACGCGGCCGATGTGGACGCGCTCACCCTTCCGGCCGACGCGAAGCTCGCGTTCCTCACCCAGACGACCCTGAGCGTGGACGAGGCGAAGTCGGTCATCGACGCGCTGAAGCGCAAGTACCCGCAGATCGTCGGCCCCGAGGGGCACGACGAAGT
>SXHE01000491.1 GCA_005773755.1 Planctomycetia bacterium | reverse complement strand
CGCGTCGATGACGCCGTCGCGCTTGCCGGCGGCGCACACCGAGGTGCGCACGGCGAAGTAGTCCGGGGCCACGCCCTTGAGCTGCTTCAGTTGTTCGGGCCGCAGCGAGCCGGCGACCGCGACCGTTGTGTAGACGCGCTTCAGCCCGTCCACCATGTCCGCGACTTCCTTCGCGGTCATGAAGTCGAGTAGCGTCTTGCCGTCCTTGCCGTAGGTGTCGAGCAGGAACGCTTTGAACCGGAACCGCTTGGCGAACTTGGCGACCTCGGCCTGCGGGATCGACTTCGCCCGCTCCCAGTCGGCGTAGGCCACCAGTACCATGTCGGCCCCAATGGGCAGTTCGCGGCGGGTGTCGAGCAGGTCTTCGCCCCAGCCGGGCGAGTGGGTGTACCCAGCCAGCCCCCACTTCACGTACTGGAGCGGCAGTTCGAGGTGCCAGTGCGCTTCGGTGATGGCGTTGGGCGACCACTCGCCCAGCGCCGCGCTCACAGGCACCTGCCCGTCGACCTCGTCGATGACGGCCGCGACGACCTCGGCCTCGGCCGGCGCGAGCGGGCCTTTCATCGGCTCCTTCACGTCGATAATGTCGGCCCCGCCTTCGAGGGCCGCCGCAACTTCGCTCGCCGACCGCACGCTAACCAACAGTCCGGGCGTGGTGCTCATAGCAGGGTGATTCCTTCCACCGCGAAGAATAATGTCCGACCGGGGCACGCATGGTACGCGATCACCCGCGGGTTCTGGAAGACGAACCCAAAAAGCCCGGTCGGTTTGAACCAATCGGGGTTGTTTCGGTGCGCGTCAGTTGCTCTCGCGAACGCCTCCGCCGTGCGGTAGCGCACGCACGCGGTCAGGTCCGCGACGCCGATGACGCCACCGCGCAGGGCCGCGAGTGTCTTCAATTCCGGCGTGGTCACCAGCGCCCAGCCGTCCGGCCGCTGGTCTTCGGTCTTGCTCGCGTGGATCAACACCGGCCCGCGTGTGTGCGTGGTCCAGGTGCGCACCTCGACCGATTTCACCCCGGCGACGAGCAGCGCGGCCCACGGCTGTTTCACGGAAATGGCAAGCGGCATGGGGTGATTCAGGCGTGGCGTGAACCGGGTACGGGTTGTGCTGTCGCTTTTTGCCAAACCTCAGTGTCTGAACTACAGACTATTAGTCCCGGAATCGCGACCCAGGCGCGGAGACTCGCGCCCGCGGTGCGATTTCGCCCCCCACAGACGGCTCCCAGCCATGCCGGTTCGCTTGGTTAGCCAGGAAGAACTCCCCGGCCCTCTGAAGGGCTACCGGCTGATCGAGCGCCTCGGTCGGGGCGGGTTCGGCGAAGTTTGGAAAGTCGAAGCGCCTGGCGGGCTGCTTAAAGCGGCCAAGTTCGTGTTCGGCGACCTGGACGCGATGGACGAGGAGAGCCGCCCGGCCGAACAAGAGGCCAAGGCGCTGGAGCGGGTCAAGGGCATCCGTCACCCGTACATCCTGTCGCTCGAACAGTTCCGCATCATCGACGGCCAGCTCATTATCGTGATGGAGCTGGCCGACCGCAACCTGTGGGACCGGTTCCGCGAGTGCCGGGGCCAGGGGCTTCAGGGCGTGCCGCGCGACGAGCTGATCGGGTACATGGAGGAGACCGCCGAAGCGCTCGATCTGATGAACAACCGCTATCAGATTCAGCACCTCGACATCAAGCCGCAGAACCTGTTCCTGATCTTCAACCACGTCAAGGTCGCCGACTTCGGGCTGGCGAAGGTACTCGAAGGGGTGAAGGCGACCGTGACCGGTGGCGTAACACCGGTGTACGCGGCCCCCGAAACATTCGAGGGGTGGATCTCGCGGTTCTCGGATCAGTACAGCCTCGCCATCGTCTTCCAGGAGTTGCTGACCGGGCACCGGCCGTTCAACGGGGCGAACACGCGGCAACTGTTGATGCAGCACATCAACGGCACGCCCGACCTGAGTTCGCTCCCACTGGCCGACCGCGCGATCATCGGCCGCTCGCTGGCGAAGAAGCCGGACGACCGGTGGCCGACATGCACGGACCTGGTGCGGGCGCTGAAGCTCGGCGGCCTTCAGCCACCGGTGACGCCCGTGGTCACGCCGTCCGCGCCGGTCAACCGCTCGGCGCGCGACACCCCCGGCTCCGGCGTGCGGACGATGCTCGGCGGCTCGGGCCACGCGCTGTCCGATTCGATCCAGGCCACCCGGATGGCCGTTGGCGGGTCCGGGCGGATGGGGGCAACGCAGGAACCGTTGGCGCGCGAGCAGACCCCGCCCCCGGCCACACTGCCGCCGCTCATCAAGCCGGGACTCGGTGGTGGCGGCCCGATGCCCTCGCTCCTGGCCCCGTCCGGGTCCAACGCGCGACTGGTGACGCCCGGCGCGCCGGGGAGCAGCCCCGCCCACACGCTCAGCCGCCCGGTGACCTTCCAAACCGCCCGCATGGGCAACCTGGGGATCGCACCGCCGGAGAAGACCGGCGACGGGGCGCTGTTCCCGGCCCTGATCGTCGCGCTCGGCGGCACCGGTCGCCGCATGGCCGAGCAGCTCAAGCGGGCGATCTTCGACCGCTACGGCGCGCACGACCGCGTGCCCAACGTGCGCGTTCTCTGCATGGACACGGACGCCGACGCCGCCGGCCCCGAAGACGGCCCCAAGCCGCCCGTGCAGGCCCCGACCGAACTGATTCACGCCAAGCTGAACCGGTCCACACACTACATGCAGCGCGACACGCTGCCGCCGGTCGATCAGTGGCTCCCGCCCGGCGCGCTCTACAAGCTGCCGCGGAACCCCGGCCCGGCCAACGGCGTACGCGCGTTCGGCCGCCTCGCCCTCTTCGACCACTACCGCACCATCGCCCAGCGCGTCCGCCAGGAGATCGAAACGTTCCTGACCGACGACCCGCTGTTGCAAGCGGACCGGGCGACCAAACTGGGTCTTCGGACCAACCGGCCGCGCGCCTACATCGTCGCCGGCCTCGCGGGTGGAACCGGCAGCGGCATGTTCCTCGACCTCGCGTTCCTGGTGCGCCACGAGCTGCGGCAGGTCGGCTACATGCGCCCCGAAGTGGTGGGGGTGTTCTTCGCACCGCCCGCGGACCCCAAAGCCCCGCGCGCGCCGGCTCTCGGCAACAGCTACGCGGCCCTCGCGGAGCTGCACCACTTCCAGGCGAAGCAGAGCCGCTACCTGACCGCGTTCGACCGGGCCGAGGCCCCGATCTCCGACGGGGAGCCGCCGTTCGCCCGCGTCGCGGTGCTCCAGTTGCCGAAGGGGAACGATCCGAACGAGTCGCGCGGGGTGATCGCGACCGCGGCCCGCGCCCTCTATCACGAACTGCTGACCCCGGCGGGGCGCGTCGCCGACGAGGGGCGCGACGTGTACCGCAACGCCTACCCCGCGACCGCGCCCGCGTGCCAGACGTTCGGCCTGTACCGGCTGAGCTGGCCGCGCCCGGAGGTGCTCGCCGCCGCCACGCGCCGGTTCGCCCAGCGCCAGCTCCAGCGCTGGACCGGCAAAGAGGCCGGACACCTGCGCGAGCACATCTCCGATTGGCTCAACAATCAGTGGTGCGAGCGGAAGCTGTCGTTCGAGGCCGTGGTCGACGCGCTCAACGGGGCCGTGCGCACCGCGCTCCGCGAGGAGCCGGATCGGGTGTTCGACGCGTTCGTCGATCCGCTCCGCACCCGCACCCCGTCCGGCGGCCGGCTCGACGCGACCAGCGCGTGCGGGGTTCTCGACCAGTTGCTCAAGCTGGTCGGCAAGCCGGAGTGCGAGAACGCGAACGAGGGGGCGCTCAGCGCCGCGCTCACGGCCCGGTTCGAGGAACTGGCGAAGGAGACCGAGGGGCACCTCGCGGTGATGGCCGCCACGTTCCTCGAGGTGCCGCAGTACCGGTTGCCCGGGGCCGAGGAAGCGGTGCGCCAAATCGGCGAGAAGCTCAAGCAGCAGGTGGACGCGCTCGAACCGCTGCGCAACGACCTGAGCAAGGACGTGCGGTCCCTCTACGGCCGGTTGATCCAGACCATCGGCGCACTGGGCGCGAGCGGGCTGGGCGCGATGGCGAGCCGCAAGTCCAACGCGGTCGAGGCGATCGACCTGCTCCGCTCGTACCCGCGGAAGCGGCTCCAACTGCACGTACTCGACATGGCCCTGTCCGTGTTCCGCAAGCTCGCGGGCAACGCCCCGGAGTACCTGCGCGAGATCAACTTCTGCCGGGCCACGCTGGGCGAGATGCACGCGGCCCTCGCGAACGACATCGGCCCCACGGTCGCCTCCATCGGGTCGGGCAAGGTGATCCTGCCCGACGGCTGCAAAGACCTGATCGACGCCGCCGACCAGTTCCTCGCGGGGCTGGCGGCCGAGGACCTGCTGGCCTTCGACAAGGCGCTCCAGAAGGACATCACCCGGAAGTTCCGCGGGCTGGGCAACGTGTGCCTGAAGCCCATCGAGAAGGGGCCGGTGTTCCGCGAGCTGATGCTCACGAAGGCCCGCGAGTTCCTCGACACCAAGCTCGACCACTCCGATCCGGCGACCGTGTTCTTCCGCGCCCGCACGCAGAAGGGGACCGCGGAGCCGCTGCTGGCGGAGGCGTTCGACGAGGCCACCCCGGACCTAACGCCGACCGGCTCCGAGAAGCCGTATGAGATGGTAGTGCTCGGCGCGCCGCCGGGCTTCGACGGCGACCGCCTCCTCAAGTTGGCGAAGTCCGCGCTCCCGACCGTGGACCTGAACGCGGCCCCGCTGCCGGACGACATTTGCTTCTACCGCGAGTACCCGCAGGTGCCGCTGACCGACCTGCCACAGCTCGGCGGCCACGCCCGCGATGCGTTCCTCCAGATGGGCACGGATCACCCGGCTCACGCCCGCACCGACGTGCCCTGGGTGCACCCCGGCTCGTAACCCGCGCCCGGCCCTCGCGCGGGTCGCGACCGCGCGCACCACGGCCGCGCGCGGGCTCACTGGCCCGTGCTGCGGCGCGGCCCACTCCGACAACCGTTGCCCGAAAGCCGTATAACGTCCCCAACGGGGCACGTGCCGGCCCCACCTTCTTGTGGACGGTCCCCGCCGGCCCGACACTCGTTTCGGTAGGGCGATCATGGCCCCCCTCCCCTCTCGCCGCGCCCTCCTCCGCATCGGCGGGGCCGGTGCGCTCGGCCTGTCGCTCCCGCGCTTACTCGCGGCGGCAGACGCGCCGAAGGCCAAGCACAAGGCCCGCGCCAAGAGCGTCATCTTCCTGCACCAGTGGGGCGGGCCGGGGCAGCACGAGACCTTCGACCCCAAACCCGACGCGCCCGATAACGTCCGCGGGTGGTACGGCGCGACCAAGACCAAGCTTCCTGGGGTGATTTTCGGCGAGCGCATTCCGAAGCTCGCGGCGATGGCCGACAAGCTCACCGTCGTGCGCTGCATGCAGCACACGATGAAGAACCACAACTCCGCCGGATACTACTCGCTCACCGGCGTCGCACCCGCCACGGACGACCAGCGGCTCCGCGACTCGCTCGACCTCTTCCCGGCCTACGGCAGCATCGTGGACAAACTCGCCCCCGCGCCGAAGGGCGTGGCGACGTTCGTCGCGTACCCGCACGTCATCGCCGACGGCAGCATCACGCCCGGCCAGCACGCGAGTTTCCTCGGCAAGTCGCACGCTCCGCTGTTCGTGAATCAAGACCCGAACCGGGCCGACTTCAAACTGCCGGAACTCACGCTGCCGGACAACCTGAGCGTCGAACGGCTCGAAAGCCGCAAAGACATTCTGAAGCTGATCGACGAGCAATCCGACCTGCTCGAAACGTCGCTCGTCGCGCAGGGGTTGGACGAGAGCTATCAGAAGGCCGTCGCGATGCTCACGTCGCCGCGATTCAAGCAGGCATTCGATTTGTCGAAGGAGAGCAAGAAGACACGCGACGCCTACGGCCGCACCACTTACGGCCAGGGGTGCCTGCTCGCTCGTCGCGCGGTCGAAGCCGGGGCCAAGTTCGTGAACGTGTACTTCGCGCGCTCCATCGGCGGCACCGGTCAGGGGTGGGACTACCACGGCTTCCGCGGCGAGGACGTGCCGGCGCGTCTGCGCGAGTTGCTTCCCATGACCGACCAGACGCTGCCCGCGCTGCTCACCGATCTGGACGAGCGCGGGCTGCTCGACAGCACGCTCGTGGTGTGGGTGGGCGAGTTCGGCCGCACGCCGAAGATCAGTTCCAACGGGGGCCGCGACCACTGGCCGCAATGCTATTGCGCCGTGCTCGCCGGCGGCGGCACGAAGAAGGGGTTCGTCTACGGGGCCAGCGACAAGATCGGCGCGTACGCGACCGTGGGACAGGCC
This sequence comes from Planctomycetia bacterium, assembly GCA_005773755.1. Lineage (GTDB taxonomy): Bacteria > Planctomycetota > Planctomycetia > Gemmatales > Gemmataceae > Gemmata. Next base: position 4,299 of record SXHE01000491.1, on the reverse strand, counting down.
CGGCCGGAAGACCTCGCGGCCACGATGTTCGAGGCGCTGGGCATCGACCCGGAAACCGAGATCCGCGACAAGCTGAACCGCCCGCTGCCGGTCGCCCGCGGCAAGCCGATCAGCGAGCTGTTCGCGTAAACCGCCCGGCTCACTTCCCCTTGATCGCGTAGAGCGTGTTCTCGGTGGCGACGTACAGCACCCCGTTCACCACGATCGGGGTGTTCTTGATCCCGGCCGGTAACTCGACCGTCGCCAAAAGGTACGCCTTCGCCACGGCGGCGCGATGGGCCTTCTGGATGACACGAGCGGCCTTCCGGTCCGGCGCGCCCTGCGAGGCGGCTACCCAGTCGTACTTCTCCGGCTTCTTGTCGTGCTTGAACACCCACAGGTCGGCGGCGTCGGTCGCGAGGAACACCTTGTCGTCCGCGAAGAACGGCGACCCCCAGATGGTGGCCTTCGTGTCGTACTGCCAGTACGGTTCCCCGGTCTTCGCGTTCAGGCAGTGCAGGTAGCCGTGCAGTTCCGCCGCGTACACGATGTCGCCCACCACGGCGACGGTGCTCATCGTGCGGCCGAACTTAAAGTCGCGCGGTGCCCACTTGCGATTCTCCTCGCCGCCGTAAACCCAGGCCAGCGCCGATTCCGGGTTCGGCTTCGTTACGACGACCACGTCGCCGTTGGGCTGCTTGTGCGCCGCCACGAACAGGTCCGGCGACACCTCACGGTCCTTCGCCTTCGCGCCAAGTGCCACGGCCTTCTTCAGGTCGATGCACCACAGGTGCGCGAGACCGGCGCTGTGATCGGGGTCCTGGCCGGTACCGATGTAGACGCGACCGCCGTGTACCACCGGCATCGCGAGGAAGTCGCTCCGGGTGCCGGTGCCGCCCAGTTCGTACACAGCGTCCTTGCGGTTGCAATCGAACTGCCACAGCACCTTGCCGGTCGCGGGATCAAAGGCCCGGAGCCAGCCATCGCCCTGACCCTGAATCACTTGCGGCACCGGGTCCGGGCTGAACGACGGGCTGCTCCACTGCGCGTGCATAATATTCTTGCCGGGCGAGCTGTCCTTCCACAGCAGCTTGCCGGTGTTGCGGTCGAGGCAGATCAGGCTCGGTGCGTCTGGGGACGGCAAGTTGATGTGATTCTCGTCCACCCCATTACCGGTGCAGACGTAGACGAAATCGCCAACGACGAGGGGCGAGCAGTGGGAACCGTTGTGCGGGAACACCTTCAGTTCCTTCATCATGTCGTATTCCCAGATGAAGTCGGCGTCGGTCGCGTCCTTGTACTTCTCGGTCTGCACTCCCTGGTTGCCGTTGGCGAAGCCGTTGACGTCGAGACACACCACACGACACTGGTTGCTCACGTAGTACAGCCGGTCGCCCACAACGGTTGGTGTCGAGGACAGTCCGATCTCCGGCCAGTCGTTCACGATGGATGGCAGTTTGTCGTGAACGGCCTGCCACAGGAACTTGCCGGTCTTTTCGTCGAAGCACATCACGATGCCTCTGTCGATACTCTCGATCTCGCCATCGGCGTTTTTCTTGGTGTCGCGCTTGTTGCGGGTGCTGGCGTTGTTCGTACCGACGTAGACGCGCCCGCCGGCGACGACCGGGCTGCCGTAAGTGCGCGAGCCGAGTTTGGCCTTCCACACCACCCACTCCGCCTCCCACTTCTTAACCGCCTCCGCGTTCTCCTCCCAGTTCGGTGCGGTGGTGGGGAACTTCTCCAACTTCTCGTGCGGGCTGACCATGTTGCGCGCGGTCGTACCGCCGTTCATGGGCCAGTCGCGCACCGGCGTCGGCGGCGGGGCCGGGGGCACCGGGGCCGCGCCCGTGGGAAGCGCGCACGGGATCGCGAACAAGGCAAGAAGCGCGAACCGGGACATGGGCAACCCCCGGACGGGAAGGAATAGGCGACCATACCACCATCGCACGAGCGCTTACACCAGGGCGCGCGTTTGACTTCGCGGCGGGCCGCGGGTAATCTGCCTATAGCCTACCCGAATGCACTCCCACATGCGCGGAGCTTGTCGCGTGTTTCCAACTTCTCCGATCTGTCCCGGCCCGAACCGTCGTGACGTGCTCCGCTTCGGCTCGGTCGCGGTCGCCGGCGGCGCGCTCGCCCCGCTCATGGCGCACAAGGCGAACGCCGCCAGCGATCACACCACGAACGACCCCGCAGTGATCTTCGTGTGGCTCCCCGGCGGCCCGCCGCACCAGGACACGTTCGACATGAAGCCGGACGCGCCGGCCGAGTATCGTGGCGCGTACAAGCCGATCCAGACCAACGTGAACGGCATCCAGATTTGCGAGCACATGCCCGCGCTGGCGAAGTGCGCGGACAAGTACGCACTGATCCGCTCGGTGGCGCACAAGTTCGCGGACCACGGCGGCGGGCACAAGCGGTTCCTCACCGCGCGCGACCCGAAGGAGCCGGTCGGGTTCGTGAACGACACGCCGATGGTCGGCTCGCTGGTCGCGGAGTTGTGGAAGGGGAAGAAGGCCGCGGTGCCGAACTACGTGAACATCGTGGACGGCGGGCGGCAGCACATCGACACGTTCAGCTTCGGCTCCGCGTACCTCGGCCCGCAGTCGCACCCGTTCGCGGTGGTCGGCGACCCGTCCGACGGCAAGTTCGAGATGAAGAACCTGTCGCTGCTGCCCGGCACCGAGGACAAGTTGAGCGACCGGCTCTCGCTGCTCAAGAAGTTCGACGGGCCGCTGAACGGCCCCGACCTCGCGGGCCGCGCCGAGGGCATGAACGCGGCGCGCGAGCGGGCACTGAACCTGATCGGCACCAGCGCCGCGAAGAACGCCTTCGACCTGACCCGCGAATCCGTCAAGACGCGCGAGCGGTATGGGATGCACCGCTACGGCCAGCGGGCGCTGATGGCCCGGCGGCTCGTGGAGCACGGGGCGTCGTGGGTGACGTGCGTGCTGGAAAACGCGACCCCGCCCGGCGCGCAGATGAAGGAGAACCACTGCTACAACTGGGACTCTCACGCCGTCAACTGCCACATCTTCGACGACACGCAGTACAAACTCGGCTTCCTCGATCAGGCCATGTCCGCGCTGATCGAAGACCTGTACCTGCGCGGGCTGAACAAGCGGGTGCTGCTCGTGGTGACGGGCGAGTTCGGCCGCACGCCGAAGGTGGAGTACTCGAAGGGGTCGCAAACCGGCGTCATGCAACCGGGCCGCGACCACTGGCCGCAGGCGCAGAGCATCCTCGTGAGCGGCGCGTGCAAGACCGGCCTCGTGGTGGGCAGCACGACCGCGAAGGCCGAAGTGCCGAAGGACCGCCCGCTGACCCCGAACGACTTGTGGGCCACCGTGTTCGGCCACCTGAACATCGACTTCAACAACACCAGCTTCCTCGACGGCACCGGCCGCCCCATGCCGATGCTGCCCTACGGCGAAGTGATCCGCGAACTGGTGTGAAGGCGCACCTGTTAGTTGATCTTCACCAGCCCGCCCTTCACTTCGGTTATTCCGGAGCCGGCGATCTGAACCATCGCCCCACTCACTTTCGCCTGCGCGTCGGCAATCACAGATACCGTCGCGCCCTGATTCTTCACGTCCGTGCTCTTCACCAGGATTTTCGCGGCGGCCATGTCGATCTTGCTCCCGCCGGTCTCCAACACGATGCCGCTGGGGGTGATCGTGATCGTACTCCCGCCCACCTTCAGCGTGATCTTGTTCGCGGCCTCCAGCATGATCTCGCCGGCGCTGGCCTTCGTCGTGATGTTGCCCTTCGCCACGGTCAGCGTGTCGTTGCCGGTGTCGATCTTCGCGTCGCGATTGCCCTTGCTTAGCGTGTACGAATCGTTCCCCTTGCTGATCGTGACCGCGCGGTTCCCCTCCTGCACGGTCACGGTGTAGTCGCTCTTCACGGTCTCGGTGAACTTCCCCGTTGCCACGGTCACGGTGCGGTCGCCCTTGCTCACCGTGAGCTTGTCGTAGCCCTCGCTCACCGTGCGCTCGCGGTAGCCCTTCGAGATGGTAATGTTCTCGAAGCCCTCCTGGACCGTGAGCGTGCGGTTGTTCTTGATCTGGATGAACTGGTCGTGTTCAACCTTCAGGTCGTCGTCGTTTTCGACGAACCGGTGGAAGTCCTTTTGGGCGTGGAAGTAGATGTCCTCCTTGCCCTTCTTGTCCTCGAACCGCAGCTCGTTGAAGTCGGCCTCGCCGCCCCCTTTGGTGGAGCGCGTCTTCAGGCCGCTCTGGGTCATGTTGGCCGGGAGCGCGTAGGGCGGCATCTGCTCGGCGTTGTACACGCGCCCGGTAATCAGCGGCCGGTCGGGGT
>SXHE01000490.1 GCA_005773755.1 Planctomycetia bacterium | reverse complement strand
CCAAGTGGCTGCCATCGTCGCGGGTCGCGTTCCGATCCGCGGGGGTCAGCAACGATCCCGGCTCAGCCCGCCGGACGCACGCTCAGCGCGGCCGAACCGTACGCTGCAGCCGACGCGGGCGTCCGACACCGGCGGAACAACCGACGCGACCGCGCAAGCGGTTGCGCTCGCGCCGCGCGGCTGAGCTGGGGCGTTCGGCGGCGACAATCCAATGACGTGTGAGGATCATCGTGAACCCCACAACTCATAGCGCCGAGGACGTGACCGACACCCACCAAACCGCGTGCTGCGTGGTCGGTGGGGGACCGGCGGGCGTGGTGCTGGCTCTGCTCTTGGCCCGCAAGGGGGTGCCCGTCACGCTGCTCGAAGCACACCACGACTTCGACCGCGACTTCCGGGGCGACACCATCCACCCTTCCACACTGGAGGCGCTAGACCACCTCGGACTGGCTGATCGGCTGTTGCAGATCCCCCACGGCAAACTGGCCGCGATGCAATTCTCGTCCAACGGGGTCGTCACGACCGTCGCCCGCTTCAGCCGCCTGAAGACGAAGTTCCCGTACATCATGATCCTGCCACAGGCGCAGTTCCTGGAGTTCCTGGCCGAGGAGGCGCGCAAGTACCCGTCGTTCCGCCTGGTGTTCGGGGCCAACGTGCAACGGCTTGTTCAAGACGGGGGTGAGACGAAAGGGGTCCGGTATCGGGCGGCCGACGGCGGATGGCACGAAGTCCGGGCGGCGGTGACGGTGGGGGCGGACGGCCGGTTCTCGAAGACCCGCAGTCTGTGCGGGGCCGCGCCGGTCAAATCGAGTCCGCCGATGGATGTCCTTTGGTTCCGCCTGCCGCGACGGCCCGACGACCCGCGGGACCAGATCACGTTCTTCGTCGGCGGCGGGCTGTTCGTCTTTCTGCTCGACCGGGGGGACGAGTGGCAGGTCGGATATGCCCTGATGAAGGGGACGTTCGCCGAGGCCAAGGCGGCCGGCCTAGACGCGCTGCGGGCGGACTTGGCCCGGCAGGTGCCGTGGGTGGCCGACCGGGTCGAGACTGTCCGCGACTGGAAGCAGGTCGTGGTTCTGTCGGTGGAGTCAAGCCGGGTTCCGAAGTGGCACCAGCCGGGGTTGCTACTCATCGGCGACGCCGCCCATGTCATGTCCCCGGTCGGCGGGGTCGGAATCAACTACGCCATCCAGGACGCCATTGAAACGGCCAACGTGCTGACCGAGCCACTCAAATCCGGTCGGGTGTCCGAAGCCCAACTGGCCGAGGTGCAGACCCGTCGGGAAGCGGCGGTCAAAGTGATCCAGCGGTTTCAGGGACTGGTGCAGGACCGGGTGGTGAAGACGGCGCTGAACAAGGACCGTCCGTTCCGGCTCCCGTTGGTCGCCCGCATTCTGCTCAAGATCCCGGTCCTCCGCGACCTGCCTGCCCGTCTGATCGCGTTTGGCTTTCGCCGGGCGTGTATCCGGGACTGATCGCCGAACCAGGCGCTGCAGCAGACCCGGCCCGCACTTTGGTTTCTGGGACTTCATCGCGCACCGTGCGGGCCGGGCTGTTGAGCTGGGTCGTTCGGCGGCAGAAGGCGAGGTCCATCAATGTCATCCGCAAGCGAGACCGATCGGGAGGTCAGGATCACTCTCCACCCCGACGGCCTGAGTGCCGCGGGAGCGTTGGCCTTCGTCGGAGTATTGTGCGTCGTCGTCGGGGTGGTGGCTGCGACCCGGTTGGTGGAGGAGTTGGAGAACCCGCTCCCTTGGCTTCTCGGGGGTGAGGCCTTCCTCATGATCGCAGCTGGATTGTGGTGGTGGCGGCTTCAGGTGGTGATTTCGGAACAAGGGGTCTCATTTCTCCCGCTGACCTTGCACCAGCAGTACTGCTTTTTGTGGTCAGATGTCCGAGGTTGGCGCTGGCACCGGTATTCGTACCCGGTCTCAGAGGGCGGCGTAGCTGAGGAGACGGAACTCATTCTTGTGTTTGCGGGCGGACGCGAAACCGTGCTGCCCGAGCCGTACTGCCGCGAGGAGATCTCGTGTGAGCTCGAGCGCAGGATCGGCGCGGAGTCGCGCCGGGTAGCTCAGGCGCCGCTCCAGGAACTTCTTCTGAGTCGTGAGCCTTGTCGATTGGCTTGAGGTTGTGTGGGCGCGTACCTCCGACATGGGCGCGCGGCGCGGGCCGCTGTCCCGTCGAATGCCGATCTTCGCGTCAACTCAACTCCGGCCCCCTTTCGGTTCGGCGTTGACCCCGGCTCAGGTCACCCGCGGTCGCGGCCGTGTGTCCGTCGTCCGGTTGCGGCTCGCGCGTGTCGCACCGTGCCGTTGACCGGGGTTTCTGTTAGAATCGGTCGCACAACCCCCACAGTCGCCCGCGCACCACTCGCCCGCGCCGCGAGGTTCTCGCCCCATGGCCGGACCCACTCCCGCCGAGCTGCCGCTCATCCTCATCGCCGACGACTCGCTCCTCGAACAGCGGTACGTCGGCCGCATCCTGGCCGAACACGGCGGCTGGCGCGTCGCGTTCGCGCGCAACGGCCTGGAGGCGCTCGACGCCATCAAGCAGGTGCCGCCCGCGGTCGTGCTGACCGACATGAACATGCCCAAGATGGACGGGCTGACGCTGGTGGAGAAGGTCCGCGAGCAGTTCCCACTGATCCCGGTCGTGCTGATGACCGGCAGCGGCAGCGAGAAGGTGGCCGTCGCCGCACTCAAGGCCGGGGCCGCCGACTACGTTCCCAAACAGGCCCTCGCGCACGACCTGACGCCGGTACTGGAGCGCGTGCTGTCCGTCGGGCAGGCCGAGCACCGTCGGTATCGGGTGCTGCAAGGCATGACCCGGCGCAGCTCGCAGTTCGTGTTGGAGAACGACCCGGCGCTAGTGCCGCCGCTGGTGTCGCAGTTCCGCGAAGACCTGATCGAAATGGGCCTGTGCGACCTGACCGGCGCGACCCGCGCGGGCATCGCGCTCGAAGAGGCGCTGCTGAACGCGGTGTACCACGGCAACCTCGAAGTCAGCTCCGAGCTGCGTGCCAACGGCGACGACGCCTTCCACAAGCTCGCGCGCGACCGCCGCGACCAGGTGCCCTACGCGGCGCGCCGGGTCCGCGTCACCGCGCGGCTCACACCCACGAGCGCGAAGTTCGTCATCATGGACGAGGGGCCGGGTTTCGACATCTCGAAGCTCCCGGACCCGACGCACCCGGACTTCCTCGAACGCCCCAGCGGGCGCGGCGTGCTGCTCATGCGCACGTTCATGGACGGCGTCGAGTACAACAAGACCGGCAACCGCGTCACACTGGTGAAGCGCCGCGACCGCGTGTAGGGGGCTGCCGATGCGGATCGTGCTAGTGGTGTGTGGCGTGCTGATCGGTGCTGTTGCGTGCGGCGCGGAGCCGAAGCCGGTGCGCGTCCTCGTTCAGACCGACAAGGGCGACATCGAGATCGAACTCGACGCCCGCGCCCCGAACACCGTCGCCAACTTCCTCAAGTATGTGGACGGCAAGTTCTACGACGGCGGCAAGTTCCACCGCACCGTGACGCCGGACAACCAGCCGGACAACAAGGTGAAGATCGAAGTCGTGCAAGCCGGGATCAACCCGGACAAGACGAAGGACGAGTTCAAGCCGATCAAGCTGGAGCGCACGAAGGACACTGGCGTGAAGCACAAGGACGGGACGATCTCGATGGCCCGCGACGGCCCAGACACCGCGACCTCGGACTTCTTCGTCTGTATCGGCGACCAGCCCGAACTGGACCACGGCGGCAAGCGCAACCCGGACGGCCACGGGTTCGCCGCGTTCGGCACGGTCGTGAAGGGCATGGACGTGGTGAAGAAGATTCAGGCCGCGCCCGCCAATAAGGAACAGGCACTGGTTCCGCCGATCACGATCAAGAAAGTTACCCGCCTGCCATGACACGCTTTCTCCTCTCCCTCACGATTGCCCTTCTCGCTTCTACCGCGCGCGGGGCGGACCCAGCCGCGCTCGAACACTTCGAGAAGCACGTTCGCCCGGTGCTGGTCGAGAAGTGCCTGAACTGCCACGGCGAGAAGGCGAAGGGCGCGCTGCGCCTCGACACGCGCGCAGCGGCGCTGAAGGGCGGCGAGCGCAGCCCGGCCGTCGTGCCCGGCAAGCCCAAAGACAGCCTGCTTCTCAAAGGACTGAGTCACACCGACGAAGACCTGAAGATGCCGCCGGCCGGCAAGCTGCCGGATCGCGAAATCGCCGCGCTGACGAAATGGATCGAGCTGGGCGCGCCCTGGCCGGACAAGGTCACGCTCGCTTCGCCCAACGCCATCGACACGGCCGCCGCGAAGCACTGGGCGTTTCAGCCCGTGAAGCGCCCGCTGGTTCCGAAAGGGAGCACGAACCCAATTGATGCGTTCGTTGCCAAGCAACTCAATGACAAGGGGCTGTCACTCTCGCCGCGCGCCGACAAGCGCACGCTCGTCCGCCGCGCCACCTTCGACCTGCACGGCCTGCCGCCGACGCCGGCGGAAGTCGAAGCCTTCGCGAAGGACGACGCGCCCGACGCCTACGACAAGCTGATCGACCGCTTGCTCGCCTCGCCGCGCTACGGCGAGCGCTGGGGCCGGCACTGGCTCGACCTCGCGCGCTACGCCGACAACAAGGGCTACGTCTTCTTCGAGGGCAAAGAGTATCCGTGGGCGTGGACGTACCGCGACTACGTCATCAAGGCGCTCAACGACGACAAGCCGTTCGACCGGTTCGTGACGGAACAACTCGCGGCCGACCTGCTCACGCCAACGGACGCCGGCGCGCAGGCCGCGCTCGGTTTCCTCACGGTCGGCGGGCACTTCATGAACAACACCCACGACATCATCGACGACCGCATGGACGTGGTCACGCGCGGGCTGATGGGCCTGACGGTGACGTGTGCCCGGTGCCACGACCACAAGTTCGACCCGATCCCCGCGGCCGACTACTACTCGCTGTACGGCGTGCTACGAAGCGCGACCGAACCAACTGTTCCGCCCGTCGTGGGCACGCCGCCGAGTGGGTGGAGCGCGCTGGCGTACTCCGTCGAACTGCACCGGCGCGAAAAGGCGCTCATCGACTTCGTGACCGCGAAGCACACCGCGCTCGTGACCGGGGCCCGCACGCGCGTCGCGGAGTACCTGCTCGCGGCGCACGCGGCCCGCAATCAGCCGCCGGCCGACGACTTCATGCTGCTGGCCGACCCCGGCGACCTGAACCCCAGCATGGTAACGCGCTGGCGGCAGTTCCTCAGCGACACCAAGAAGCGCAAGCACCCGGCGTTCCGGCACTGGCACGCGGTCGCGGAACTGAGCGACGCGGAGTTCGCCGCGAAAGCCCCCGCGCTGCTCAAGGCGGTTGTTGGCGGAAACAAGCTCGTGACTGGTGCGTTCGCCGACGCGCCCAAGTCGATGAAGGACGTGGCCGAGCGATATGGGAAGCTGTTACTGCAAGTGGCGAAGCCGCAAGCGGCGCTCGACGACCCCGACAGCGAAGAGCTTCGCAAGGTGCTGTATGGCCCCGATTCGCCGGCCGACGCGCCGCTCGCGCTCGACTGGGGCTTCCTGTCGCTGTTCCCCGACCGCGCGACACAGGGCGAGTACCAGAACCACATTCGCGCCCTCGAATTGTGGCTCGTGAAAGGCCCGCCGCGGGCGATGGCCTTGCACGATTCGGCACGGCCCTACGACCCGCGGGTGTTCGAGCGCGGCCACCCCGGTCGGCCCGGCGACCCGGTGCCGCGGCAGTGGGTGAAGATCGCGAACCCCGCGCGCGCACCGTTCGCGAGCGCCGGCAGCGGCCGGCTCGACCTCGCGCGCGAGATCGTCTCGAAGGACAACCCGCTCACGGCCCGCGTGTTCGTGAACCGCGTCTGGATGCACCACTTCGGCAAGGCGCTGGTGGGCACGCCCGGCGACTTCGGCTTACGCGGCGACGCCCCCACGCACCCCGAATTGCTGGATTGGCTCGCGAGTGAGTTCCAAGAACCTAACCCCCCAGCCCCCTTCCCTAAGAGGGACGGGGGAGAAAATCCGGCTCCCCCT
>SXHE01000489.1 GCA_005773755.1 Planctomycetia bacterium | reverse complement strand
CCAGGTACGCGGGGTTCATCGCGTTCTGCTGGATCATCTCCTCGCGACTCGCCTTCCCACCCACATCGACCCAGACCCAGTCGAGCAGTGTCAATCCGCCCCAGAGGATCACGAGCGCGATGGGCATCATCATCCAGCCGGCGAAGTCGTGAAAGACGCGCTCACCCAGTTCGCGCCCGCCCTCGTTGTACAGCACGCCGGTCAGCGAGATGCGGATCACGTTGGCGAGTACCGCGACCGGCACCGCGGAGATCAGCACCAGCACGCGGTCGAACCACGGCCGCTTGATCAGCAGCGCCATACCGGTGGAAAGGGCCGCGAAAGTGAGCAGCATACTCAGGCCACTACAGGCCTTTTCGACTTCGAGGACGTGATCCTTCACGTGAAGAACGACGCCCTCGCGGTAGGTCGGGTAGCCGACCGTTTGCAGCACGAACTCCGAGGCGATGGCCGCGACCTTCTGCAACTGCCAGCCGAGTGCGTGTTCGACGCGGAACGGCAGCGGGAACATGAACAGCAGGAACGCCAGCGCCGGAGCCAGCCAGCGCAGCGCCGACCAGCCGCCAAGCAGCAGGGTCGCGCCGCACAGGTTGATGACGAACGACAGCCCCTGCAGCCACTCCTTCGCCATGTTGATCTTGCCGGCGGCGACGAACAGCCCGATGCCGCCCGCGAGGAACGCGAGGCCCCACAATTCCGGCCAGCGCAGTTTGGTGGGTGCCCACTCGCGCCAGTGCCACGCCAGGTAGCCGGCGAACAGCGGCACCAGGAACCCGTGCGAGTAGTCCGGCTTCAGCCACTGCTCGAAGCAGTACTTGAACAGCGGAGCGTACACGAACGTGAGCACGCCGAGGAGCACGAGGAACGCCGCGATCCATCCGGGCGTCCGCACGGTCTCCGCGGCCTGCGAAAGCGACACGGTCGGACCGGGGCGCGGCGCGGGCGGCGGCGTTTGGGCGGGAAAGGAGCTCACAGGCGGTCTCCGAAAGTCGGGCGCGTTCTACTTATACCATACAGGTGAGCGGGGGGCGTAAGCCCCCTGTTCTGCTACGATTCGAGAACAGGGGGCCTACACCCCCTCTCGCCTCAAACCATAGGACACAATCGGCGGTTGCGACTTCGGCAGAAAGTTCGCGCCGGGTGCCGGGGCGTGTCCTACGGTTGGTTGCGGTAGTGCGCGTGTACTGACGCCGGCACTTGTTTCCCCCTTACCGGTCGGGGCTACGGCCCGTGAACGATCCGTTGATCGCCCGGTTCGCCGACGCTTGCGGCGCGACCGCCCCGCTCGATTTGCGGGTCGATCTCGTCGGCGGTGGCTTATTGGCCGAAGGCTCCGTCAACCAACCGTTCACGCTCGTCGGGCGCGACGACGCCTGCGACGTCACCCTTTCCGATCCCGAAATCAACCTCCGGCACGTCTGGCTGCAAGTGTTGGGCGGGCGCGTGTTCGCGGTCGATTTGGGCAGCCGCACTGGGCTGTTGTGGCCCAACGGCGCGCGCGGCCCGGGCTGGCTCGACGTCGGCGGCCCGGCCCGCGTCGGCCCGTTTACCGTGCAGCTCCGCTCTCTCGTTTCGGACAAACCGAGCCACTACGCCCCGGACTACAACCCGCTCGCCGCAGACAGTGGGGCCAAGAGCCGGCCCACAGTCGCGCTCGAGTTCCGCAACGGCCGCCGGGCGAAGGATCGGTGGTCCGTGAACCGGCTACTCACGCTCATTGGCCGTGCCCCGGACTGTAAGATACACCTGACCGCCGACGACATCTCGCCCTATCATTGCGGGCTCGTGTCCACGCGCAACGGACTTTGGGTCGTCGATCTGTCCGGCCGCGGGGTCGTGGTCAACGGCGAGCGGATGCGGGTCGCCCCGCTGAGCCAGAACGCCGAACTGTGGGTGGGACGGTTCCTCATTGGTTGCCACTACACGAATCCGCCCGCGCCGCCGCGTGTCGCCCCCCCGACCCCGGCCCCGATGGGCAAAAGCGGACGACTCACGCCCGCGCGCCAAGTCCCGCTACCGCCACTGCCGACCCCGGGGGTGCCGCCCGACGACGAAATCGACCTCGGTGTCGAACCGGAAATCAACGGTCTACCCGCGTCGCACATCATGGCCGATGCGTTCCGCCCGTGGGCGTCGAGTTCCAGCGGACCCATCTCCAACCCGATCAACCTCACCGGGTCCAACTCCAGCTCTCACCCGAACCTGGCCGAGGATTCCTCTTCGACGGGCGCGAGTGACGACTGGTCGGTTGTCCCGCTCTTACGCCAGTTGACCGACCTTCACGGCCGCACGGTGGCCGAGTTCCAGCAAACGCTGGCGCTGGTCGGGCAGGTGTTCAACCGAACCAAGCGCGAGCACCTCGCGGTGCTGTTGCACGAGCTGACCCGGATCCATGAACTGACCGCCGAGATCGCGACACTCCAGTCGGACGTCGCGGGTCAAGCGCTGGAGCTTGCGGCGCTGGTCCGGGTGTGGCAAGTGGCTACGGCAGACGGGGCGACACCCAACTCAGACCTGGGCACATGGGCGTCGCCGTCCACGAAGACCCCGCTACCCGAACCGGTCGCCATCCCGCGTGACCACCCGGACGCGGCCCCGCTGACCGAGCACGCGGCCCGCTCCGCCGAGCGCCTGCGCACACTCCACCGAGACCGCGCCGCCCGCTGGCAGGCGCTGATCGCCATCTTCTCCGACCGGTGAGTTGGCACCCGGCTCGGGCCCCTCATATCCTCATCTCACCGTCACCTTCGACGGACCGATCGCCTCACGAAGGAGTTCCCGATGCGCGCGCTCGCGGTTGTCGCTCTGTCCGTGTTCGCCCTGAACGCCTGGTCCGGTTCGGGCCGCGGTGATGACAAGAAGGTCAGCATCGAAGGCAACTACACGCTGGTCGCCCTCGAAGTCGGCGGCGAGGCGCTCCCGGCGGACCTGATCGCCAAGATT
>SXHE01000488.1 GCA_005773755.1 Planctomycetia bacterium | reverse complement strand
GAGCTACTTCGAGGACGCGAACGGCACCAAGACGCCGATCTTCGGGGTCGGCGGCGGGCAGAAGCTCGCGACCGAAAGCGGCGTGCCGTTCCTGGGCGAACTGCCCATCGATCCGCGGGTCGCGCAGTGCGGCGACGCGGGCGAGCCGATCGTGCGGAAACACCCGGATTCGGCCGTCGCGAAGGCGTACATGGCGCTCGCGCGGGTTGTGGCCGACGCCGCCAACCGCCCCACCGCCGGGGCGCTCCCGCAGGTACAGTTGTAGGACCGGCTGGCAGCCGGTCCTACACGGCGACCAGACTACCGTGGACGAGGTTGCCGTTGAGAGCGAGTGCGGAGCCGTGCCACCGCGCGCTCTCGCTGCGCTCCTCCTCGCCGGCCCCGGCCGCGCGCACCGGCTGCCACGGCTCGGCCGCCAGGCCCGCGAGCGCCGCTTCAACTTCCGCCGCGGTCACGGTCGAAGCGCCCGGTTCCTCCATCGCATCCAGGGCCATGCCGCTGATGACGCGCGGCCACACCTTCCGGCACGTTTCGGCCGCGTCGAACAGGTCGACGGACACGATCTTCCCGCCCACCGCGACCGCCAGCCCCGCCGCGCCCTCGGCGTAAGCCACCTCCGCGACGTGCCGGTCGATGTGCGGCTTGTGCTGCGTCATCGTGTCGGCCAGCGCCAACGTGTCGGACCGGCTGCCGACCGAGTTCATCTGCCGGCTCACCTCGGACCAGACCGCGCCCTGGTCGGAGCTGTGCCCGCCGCCGGACATGGTCGAATCGTTCACGGATTTCTTGAGCACCTTGCGCAGCTTGGACGAGCTGTGGTACTCGGACGAGGTGAACTGCTTGGATGTGTACCGCCAGCGGCCCTGCTCGACGCAGCTCACCGGCAGCACGGTCTTGGTCTTCGCGGCGATGAGGACGCTCGCGTTCAGCACGCGGTTCTGCTTCGCCCCGCGCAGCTCTTGCCCTTCGACGAACAGCACGAGCGTTTCGCCCGTGTTGGTCACCGCGAGGTTCGGCACGCTGCCGCCCTCGGTCACCTCCTCGACGACGGCGGTGCCGTCGGCCAGCGCCTCTTCGGAGAGCCGGTAGTTCGGGGCCGCGGGCGCGTCGAGGAACAGCGGAAACACTGTGAGTTTGTCGTGGGCGACGGGCGCGCCGACGCGAACACTTGGAACGGCAACCATGTGCGAACTCCGGGAAAAGAGTGTCTGAGCCGGTCGAAAGGACATGCACCGGACGGACACGCGATCCCGGAGTGATGTTCGCACTACGTGGGTCACTTCGTCTCGATGCAGTACAGATACTTTTCGCCCCGCAGGAACAACTGCTTGCCGACCGCCACGGGCGAGGCGTCGATCGGGTCGTTCAGCTTGTTCACAGAGAGTACGTCTACGGTCTCTCCAGATTTGACAACAATCGTGGTGCCGGTCCGGTCCACGAAGTACACGCGGCCGGCGGCGGCGATCGGCGAGGCGTAGAAGTTCTTCGCCTGCGGCAGCCGCTCCTTCTCGACCACCGCCTTGCCGGTCTTCGCGTTCAGGATCGTCAGCAGCGCCTCGTTGGTCGAGGTGAAGTACAGGTTGTCGCCGACGAGAACGGGCGACGGCACATACGGCGTGCCGGCCGCGTACCGCCAATTCACCTTCCCCTTGTCCGCGAGGTCGCCCTTCGAGGCCAGCGGCACCGACACCGCCGCCGCGCCGCGATACCCGCTGACGCAAATCACGGAATCGCCGAGGCGCAGCGGCGACGGAATGGGGTTCACCGTCATGCCCGCGACCTGCCACACGATCTCGCCGGTCGCGAGGTCGTAGCTGCGCACGCGAGTCGTGCCGTTGGTGACTACCTGCATTTTACCCGCATGGTCAACAACCAGCGGCGTCGACCAAGTCGTCTTCTCGTCGCGCTTGGTTTCCCACTTGGTTTTGCCGTTGGAAGTGTCCAAACAGATCAGCTTGGAGTCGACTTCCTGATCGTAGTTCAGCAGCAGCGCGCCGCCGGCCACGACGGGCGTAACCGCCTCGCCCCAGCCGAGGCGCGTGTGCATCCGACCCAGGTCGATGCGGCTCCACTTCAGGTTGCCGTCGAAGTCGTAGGCGTAGGTGCCGAACGAGCCAAACGAGACGTACAGCAACTTGCCGTCGGTCGTGGGCGAGCCGGCGGCGTAGGAGTGCGTCTCGTGCGTGCCCTCGTGCGGAACCATCTCGGCCGCGGTCTTCTCCCATTGCTTCTTGCCGCTCGCGCGGTCGAAGCACAGCACGAGGAACTTGTAGTAGTTCTTGGGCGGGTCGGTCTTCACGTTGAACTTGGGATCGACCTTCGGCAGTTCGTCAGCCTTCGCGATCCGGTCCGTCTTCACTGCGGTGACGACGAAGACGCGGTCGCCCCAGACGATGGGCGTGGCGCTCCCCTTCCCCACCAGCGGGGTCTTCCACTTGATGTTGGTGTCCGCGTCCCACCTGGTGGGCGGGTCGGCGTCGGGCGCGGAGCCGTCGGCGTTCGGCCCGCGCCAGTGCGGCCAGTTGGCGAGCGCCGAGGTCGAGAGCGCGAGGGTAAGGGCACAGGCCAGGAAGCGCGACATGGGAACTCCTGATGCGAAGCCGCAAGCGGCTTGGAATTACTGGCGTAGGTAGTCGAGCGCACGCGCCGCACACACGTCCGGCGCGTGCGCCCCAGTATCGAGGGTGAGGCGCGGCACTTCGAGCGCAACGGCGGCGGCCTTCGCGCGGGCGTGCAGTTCCGGCGTGCGGTTCTCGGCGAGGTGCGTTCCGGCGTCGGCCGCGATTCGCGCGCGGGCGACCTCGTCGGCGCACGCGCACTCGACCACGCGCACCGGCAGTTCGAGCCAACCGGCGAGCGTGAGCGGAACGTCGATCTGACCGGGTTTGCAGTACGTGCGGCCGTCGATGAGCACCGGCCGCGCCGGGTTCGCGGTGAGCAGGTACGCGGCGGCAGCGTACACCGCGTTCATCGCCACGTCGTCTTGCTCCGCGGTGAAATCGGTGGTGTTCGCGGGGAACATCGCGGCGCGCACCACGTCCTTCGAGAGCACCACCCCGCCGAGGGCAAGCGCGAGCCGGGTCGCGAGCGTACTCTTCCCTGTTCCCGGCAGCCCGGCCATCACGATCAGCACGCTACCCCTCCGAAGTCAGAGGATTCACCACAAAGGCACAAAGAACACAGAGGAAGGCAGAAAGCAGAGACCAAGGCGGCGCGGTGTTATCAACACACTCTTCTGCACGATCTCTGCTGTTGTCTTCTTCTGTGTTCTCTGTGCCTTTGTGGTGAATCCTCTTCCGCTTGCTACTTCACCTTCACCACCATCGGCGTCTTCTCGACGTTGCCCGCGGCGTCTTCGCTCGTGGCCTTCACTTCCGGCACGGCCTCGAGCGTCGCTTCCCACTCGCTGAAGTTCGCGGCGGTCGCTTTCGCCTCGGTGCCGTTCACGGTCACGCGCTTCACGGTGCCGTTGTCGATGGTGCTCCCGCGAACGAACAGCTTGCCGTCTTTCTTACTGATGCTGGTGATGATCGTGGCCGGCGGTAGGTCGTCGATCAATTTCGGGAACGCCGGGAACGCCACGTCCTTCACCTCCGCTACCCGCGACTGGTCGCCGGTCAGGTTCTTCTCTTCGCGGTACGTGTTCGGTTGCTCCTTGAACTCGCCCGACTTGATACTCACCACCATCGCGACCCGGCCCGGCCCGAAGAAGTCGTGGAGGTAGATCGGCACGCCCTTCGCGCTCTTGGGCGTGGGCCGCGGGCCGCCACCGAGGTTCGCCAGCGCCTTCGCCTTGCTGCCGTCGGTCCAGTTCACGGTCTTCACGTTCCGCATGTGCGTGACCGCGTTGCCCGTCGGGTTGTCGTCGCTGATCTGGATGAGCGGCATCCCCCCGCTGCGGCAACCGTCGAACGTCAGGCCGTCCACCACGAGGGGCCCGTACTGCACGCTCAGGTCGTCGTGCCCGCGGTTGAACGGCTCCGTGTTCGTCTGGCTGATGAGCACGTTCTTGTAGTAGTGCCCATCGAAGTTCGGGTGGTACACGCCGTAGGCCACTTTGTGGATGTGCAGGTTCTCGACGATCAGGTTCGGCACCTGCGGACGGAAGCCGTAGTGCGTGTCCCAGATTTTCAGGTTCTTGACGACGAACGGATGCGCCGCGTCCGGGCCGACGCGGTTGACGCCCTCGCCCAGGTTCACGCCGTACAAGCCGTGAACGCTGTGAACCTCGTTGTCCTCGAACCGGACGAACGGCAGCGTCCGCACGTCCACGTTCTTGCGCGAGCCGTCCGGCTGGCGGATCGGGAACACCAGCTTGAGCGAACTGCCCGATGTGGCCTCGTAGCGGAACCCGTAGTTGTCGCACTCGGTGGCGACGTTGCGCGTGAAGCTGTTCAAACTGCACGTCCACCAGAAACCCGCGCCCTCATTTCCGTCGAACGGGAGCACCTGCTTGGGCAGTCGCTTGCCGCGCACCGCGCCGACCGCGAGGTTGCGGTCGAGCACGTTGTAGGTCTCGGTGCCGTCTTCGAGAAAGAACCCGTGCCCGATGCTCTTGTAGCCGACGTTGTCGCGGACCACGAGGTAATCGGTGCCGTGAACCGTAACCCAGCGGTTGTGGCTGTCCCAGATCGAACAGCCGACGACCGACGAGCCGCGCATGGTGTCGCGACACAGGTGGAAGTGGATCGCGTACTTGCCGAGGATCTCCTTTTTGCCGAGGTGCCGGAACTCGGTGTACGAGAGCGCGCCGCTCGAACCCTTGTGGTACATCGTGTGACCGCGCACGCCGGCCGGGTCCGCACTCTCGACCACGACGTTACGGCTCAGGTTCGCGACCTCCGCGCGGTACTCGCCGTCGCCCAGGTGCGCCATCGTCAGCCCCTTCTCGAAGCTGACCTTCGTGCCGTCGATTGCCGTAATCACGCGCTCTTCGGTGGTCGATTCGGTCTTGGCGTTACCGTGGGTCTGCGTGCCGGTCACGATGATCCGGTCGCCGACCTTCCAGCCCGTTACCGTATCGGCCAGCGTCACGTTGGCGTCGCCGATCTTGGCGGGCGCGCCGAGCTTCACCCACGCGCGGCTCAGCGGTTGGCCGTGCAGGTCCATGCGCCCGCCGCAGCACACAATGGCCGGGCACGTCTCCTTGTTCATCCCTTCGACGTGGTGCAGGCGAATACGCGCGGTCTTCTTGATCGGGTGATCGCTGCTGCCAACGACGAGCGCGGGCGGCGCGCCCTTGCTCTCGCTCGGCGCAGCGTGGTCGCAGTCGAAGCCCTCCTCGCTGTACTCGTTGCCGGCCTGAATCTTGATGAGGCCGACGTTCAGCACGGTGTCCTTTTCCGTGTTGAAGATGAGCGTGCCGCTGATGTTGATCGCGCGGATCACCGCGTCCGAGTTCGCGTCGTAGACGACGGTGTGGCCCTCGCAGACGAGCACGCGGGCCCCGGCCCCCGGCACCGCGCCGCCGGCCCATGTCGTCGGCGCGGACCACGACCCGCCCTTGAGCGACTTGATGACCACAGGGTCGGCGGCGAACGCGCCGGACGCGAACAGTACGAGCGCGGCGAGAGAGGTAGCGAATCGCACGGCAGGCTCCGTTGGCAGGAAGGGTTCGTAACAGGTGGGATGGGGAAAGTGTACCGCCGGGCGCGCGGTATTGAAAGCCACACTTCACGAACACAGGGGTTCCGCCCTGTGCTACGAAAGCCGGCCCTACCGGGCGAAGTGGAGAATGTGGCTGCCCCTGTCTTCGCCCCGGAGGGGCCGCCGTCCGTAGCACTGGGCGGAAACCCTGTGGCACCCCGGCACGCGCGGCGGTATCGTGTTGTCACCCTGGCCGGAGGTACTGCCATGCGACTGTCGGTTCTCGTACTCGCTCTGTTCGCCACCACCGCCGCGGCCGACGACGTGCCCAAGCCGGTGCGCATCGCCAGCGGCGTCAGCGGGCACATACACCCGGCCGCGTGCGTCACGAAGGCGGGCACCGTACTCGTGATCTACAGCCAGCGCGACTACCGCGACCTGAAACTGACGCGCTCCGCGGACGGCGGCAAGACGTGGAGCAAGCCGGAAGCGTTCGCGCTGACCGAGCGCACGGAGATTTACCCCGGCTCGCTGACGGCGCTGCGCGACGGCCGCGTCGTTCACGCGTGGAACGTGTGGTACACCGACACGAGCAACAGCAACAAGAAGTCGCGGTACGTCGAGTTCAGCGTCAGCGCCGACGACGGCAAGACGTGGGGCAAGCCCAAAGCGCTCCCAATGAACGCGAAGGAGTTCAGCGTCGTGCGGCACCCGCTCATCGAACTGCCGAAGGGCCAGTGGATGTTCTCGCTCAGCGACCGCACACTCGCCTACGATCCCAAAACGGAGAAGGTGACGGACTTCGACACGACCCCGCACGGCCTCGTGCCCATCGTCCGCACGCCGAAGGGCACGCTGGTCAGCGGGACCGGGCGGAGGTACACGGCGGACGGGGCGAAGTGGGAGGAGGTCGCGCCGTTCCCGAAGATCACCCAGAACGGCTGGCGGTTCGACATGGTCGGGCTGGACAACGGCTATCTGGTCGCCAGCGAGGTATTGGGCGAGGGTATCGGCGGGAACAAGTGGCGGTTCGTGGTGTCGCGCGACGACGGGAAGACGTGGGACTTCGCCCACGCGGTGGAGTTCTACAACCCCGGCCGTGCGATCGGCGGTCGGGCGTGCCCGCGCACGGTGCAGCTCGACAAGGACACCATCGGCACCGTGTTCTACGACGACGACAAGGCGCAACCCGGCGGCAGCGGCGTGTTCTTCCTGCGCACCCCGATTAAGGCGCTCGCGGGGAAGTGACCTCCCGGTTGTCGGCCTTTTTTCTTCCGACGACGGTTGACAACACGTGTCAGTGCGTATAGTATACGAATGGAAGCGGTGGTGCGGACGCCACGGCGCGCGGAGGGCACTACGATGACGACTTTTTGTGCAAGGACTTTTCAACCGCCCACTCGCGACATTCAAGCGCTGATGTGTTGTGTAACAGGCGCGCGAGTCGCCCGCTTCGGCCCGCCGACCTTGTGCAACGGGCTCACGGTTCGCCCGTTCGGACCGACCGCGACACGCAAACGAGGATACCTTGTGCTACATTTTGAGTTTTTCCACTTCGGGTAGCCCGGCGCGGCCGGTCAGCCCCGCAGGATGCCGAGCACCTCCGCGTGCAGCTTGCCGTTGGTGGCGAGTACGTCGGGTGTGTGGATGGTCGGCGCGCCGGCCCAGCTCGTGAACGTGCCGCCGGCCTCCTCGACGATGGCCTTCGTCGCGGCCACGTCCCACGGGTTCACCCCGTGTTCGACCATGATGTCCGCCGCGCCTTCCGCGACCAGGACGAAGCCGTAGAAGTCGCCGTGCCCGCGCTGGCGCTTCGTCCGCTTGTACAGGTCGTGGAACACCTGCTCGCGGCCGGCGCGGGTGAACCAGCCCATGCTCGAATAGCACAGCGACGAGTCACCGAGCGCGCCCACGTCCGACACGCGAATGCGGCGCTCGTTGTGGAACGCACCGTCACCCCGAAGCGCGCGGTAGGTCATACCGAACACCGGGACGTACACGACGCCGCCGATCTGTTCGCCCTGGTATTCGAGGCCGATGAGCGTGGCCCAGATGGGGACGTGTCGGATGAACGACTTC
>SXHE01000487.1 GCA_005773755.1 Planctomycetia bacterium | reverse complement strand
TGCTGGTCGCGATGGGATTGTTCGGCAAGTAGCTTCTTCTGTAGCCGGCCTCACTGAGGCCGGAGCTACCCGACGCGCTCAGCTTCCGGGGTCACTGACCCCGGCTACAGGAGCGGGTCACTTCACTTCTTTCAGGTCGATTACGCAGTCGCGCGCCCGTGTTCCGGTCCACACCCTACGATTCCCGGCGTTTCGCGACAAGTGGAAATGGCGATAGTGGACAAAGTTGCAATAGAAGTACACCGGGAAAAGTGCGGTTCCCGGTGCGAAAGGTCAGGGGTCGCCACGCCTCACGGCCGTTCACTTCGCGCGGGCTTTGGGCATCGCGTCCGCGAACTGGTACGCGGTGCGCCGCCGCCCTCACTTTCGGGGGCGGGCCTCACTTCGCGGCAACAATCCCCCACCGGTCGAATAGCTGTAGAGTCTCCGCGCTCACGTCGTGCCATCCCGCGAGCCACTGCGCGACCGGATAAGATCCCGGCCCACGGGTTGGACACTGCACATGCACGCGACCACGCTCGACACCTCGCACTACTACCCAGTGCCCGCCCGCCTCGCTCGTGATCGGACACGCGACCGGGAATCCGAGCCGCGTGTAATGGCGCAGATCGGCCACGCCACCGAGCATCTGTAGACTGGCGACCCGCAGGCCCATCGCACGGAGCGCTGCTGCGAGCGTGTCCGGGGCCATGCCTTGCACCGGGTTCGCCAGCCCCGCCGGGCGCGCGGCGCACCCGTAGTGCGACGCGATCGCGCGCACGGCCGCCGCGCCGCAATCGTAATCGGTATCTTGCCGAATATCTCGCAGGTCGATCAGCATTCGGCACCTTAGCGCGAGGTCACATCGTCAAGCTGCTGTCCCCACGCGATCACATCCGCCAACGAATCGAACACCGGGACGCCGCACCGTCGCGCGTGTGCTGTCTCCATGTCCGCACCGGTGGAATCGCCCGGCAGTCGGAGTACCGCGTCGGATCGCTCAACGAACACCAGATCGACGGCGAGCCACGCCGCGTGAGACATGCCGTTCCCGGTCGCGCTCGCCATCGCGTACACCTCGCCGGAGGTTGGAGCCACCAGCGCCCCGCCGCTGAAGCAACTCCATTGCGGGCAGAGCGGAGCAAACCCGGCATCCGCCAGGGCGCGGAAAGCCGCGTTCGCCTGATTGATGTTGTGCGCCAAGTCGCCCCGGCTGATCGGTCCCGCGAGGTACACCATGCGTCGGCTCATGCGGCGCCGTCCTTTCGGGCCGCCTCAATCTCGGTTTGCAGCAGGGCTAGCGCCCGCCACGCAACCGCGACCGTGTGTGAGAGGCCGGTTTCGGGGTCGGTCTGCCCGTGTTCGATCAGATGTCGCGCGAGGCAATCGGCGTGATCCGCGCTCTTGTCCCGCGCCCAGTGCAACGGTTCCCCCGGATTGTGCTTGTCGTTGCCGATCTTGGAGAGCCGCGCCACCGCGAGCAGCGCGTCAGGGAAGTAGTTGAGGCAACCGGAGAACACCGGGCAATCTTTCCGCGCGATCGGTTCGCCGGCCGGTTCCGCAATCTCTGGCTCGCCCACGGCCACACGGCATATCCGGCATCGGCCGGTATCGAGACTACGAGGGTGAACGAGGTTGCTTCCGCACCTATCGCACATGCGCTCCGCACTCATGCGCCACCTCTCCCGTTGTGATTGCCGCCTGCCTCGCGCGGATACCGTCCGCGTAATCCGGCGACAGTTCGCATCCCCACCACCGACGCCCCAGCTTCTTCGCGACCGCGAGCGTTGTACCGCTGCCCGCGAACGGGTCGATTACCAAGCCGCCCGCATTCGTCGTCGCGCGGATGATCCGATCTAACACCGCTTCCGGCATCTGGCACGGATGCCCGGTGCGCTCTTTGGCGTTGCCCGGAAGCCGCGCGAACGTCCAAACGTCGCCCGGCACGCGCCCGGCCGGGTTCGCCCGGCCGTCGCCGGCCCGCTGCCGCGCGCTCTACACCCGGATCGCGTCCGCGTTGAACGTGAACCGCTCGCGGTGCGAGGTGTAGTAGAGGATGTGCGCGTGATCGCGGCCGAACTTCTTCTTCTGGTGCGGCCCGAATGCGTAGTGCCAGATGAGCCAGTTCCGCAGGTACAGCCCGGCCTGATCCAGCCGCACCTTGTATTCCGCCGCGTACTCGTCACCGATAGCCACGAACATCGCGCCCGTTGGCGACAGCACCCGCACGCATTGCTCGATCCACCGCCGCGCCCACGCGAGGTAATCGGCTTCCGCGAGGTGATCCCGGTACACGTCGTACCGATAGCCGATGTTGAACGGCGGGTCCGCAAACACGAGGTCAGCGCACCCGTCCGGCAGTGCCGCGAGGTGTGTCAGGCAGTCACCGTTCATCAGCGCGGATTCGACCATGATTCACACCACCTTGCCGCGGAACACACGCCGGTTCTCGACACTGAACATGCCGTCCTTCGATAACTCCACGAGCGCGAAACCGTGATTCCAACTGTTCAGTGGCATGTAGCGCGGGTACAGGTAGCACGCGCAACCGAGTGACCACGAGCGCTCTTCGGTGCCGCGGATGTTCCGCTCGCCGTGTTCACTACTTCGGTGGAAGTGTCCGCACATGCTGA
>SXHE01000486.1 GCA_005773755.1 Planctomycetia bacterium | reverse complement strand
GGTCGCACCGAAGGCGAGCAGCGCGAGGGCCGCGTTTGCGGCCAGCGCCGGCTTCACCGGCAGCGCGCGGACGAAATCGACCGCGCGCGCCCGGCGCGCGGTGGCGTCGACGAGCGCCGCCCGGACCGCGTCGGACTGGCCCGGCGGCGCATCGGTCATGGCGGCCCGGAGCCGGTCGCCAAGTTCCGGCAGCGCCTTCTCAAGTTCGGCCGCGACCTCGGCGGGCGATACGTCCGCGCGCCACGGCACGATCACCCAGCGCCACGCCAGCACGCCGACCGCGGTGATCCAAACCGAGAGGAACAGCCCACGCGCCCACGCCGGCAACGAGGCCGCAGCGTCGAGGAGCAGCACCACACAAACTGCGGCGAGCGCGGTCACGACGAGCCGGGTCGCGCCGCGTGCGACGCGCAGCACGCGCACGCGCGGCACGAGCGCGGTCAGCCGCTGTTCGAGGGCGGGCGGGGGTGCGACGGACATGAACGCTCCGGCGGAACGGGCGGCGCGCGATTCGGACGCGAAGACGACAGGTGACTAAACTATACCCGCGGCCGAAGGCGAAGTGTAGCCCGCGGCCGTACACACGCACGAGCCACGCATGGTTTCTCCCGAACGGCGCGAGTCGATGCAAAAGAGCTGGGTGCGAGTACTGGAGAAGTACCGCGTCGCGCCCGCCGATGCGTACCCGGCGTTCGACGTGCTCGTCGCCGCGTACTCCGCCCCGGAGCGGCACTACCACAACCTCGAACACCTCGCGGAGATGTTCCGCGTGGTCGAGCGCCTGTCGCCGCAGGTCGAAGACCCCAGCGCGCTGCACCTCGCGGTGTGGTTTCACGACGCGGTGTACGACTCGCGCGCGAAGGACAACGAGCGCCGCAGCGGGGAACTCGCGGTCGATCTGCTCGGCCCGGTCGGGGTGCCCGGTTCGACCATCGAGCGCGTCGTGAGCATGATCTGGGCGACCGCGCACCCGGCGGACGGCAACCCGCCGGCGCTGCGCGACACGCAGGTGCTGCTCGACGCCGACCTCGCGATCCTGGGCGCGTCGGACGACCGCTACGCCCGGTACGCCCGCGACATCCGCTCCGAATACCTGTGGGTGCCGGATGTGGAGTACCGCGCCGGCCGCGCCTCCGTGCTGGAGCGGTTCCTGACCCGGCCGCGCATTTATCACACGGCGATCATGCACGACGAAGGGGAACAGCGCGCCCGTACGAACTTGCGCGCGGAGCTGGCGACTTTGCAGGCGAAGTGACCGCGTTCAGGCGGCGATCTCGAACCGCGTCGCGGCCGGACACACGCGCTTTAGCTGGGCTACGAGTTGATCGTCACTCCCGACGGACAGCGCGAGCGAGATGACCCGGAACCGTTCGGCGGCACCTGCGGCGCAGGTCGGCACCAGATGGAGGGTGAAAGTGCAGTCCGCTTCGCTGACACGACTCCCGCGCGGTTCCAGGCCGGTTCCGCCGAGAACCTTGTCCGCGTCGCTCAACGCCGTCACTACGCCCAACACCATGCCCGCAACGGTCAACCCGTTCAGATCGGTGCCGCCGTCAGAGAAGTGGAGCGTGCATTCGAGCGTCGGCGCGGCCGAATTAACGAACGGTGCGAGCACCTGACCCTCCGTCTTCAACCCGCCCACCTCAACAGGAACCGACAGCCCTTCGGCCGCGTCGCAGTGGAACACCGGGAGCATTTTGGAGGGGATGTGGTAGTCGCGGTTCGAGGTCATTGCGGTTCCCTCAACTCGATAGGCACGCGGGCGAGAATGTAGTCGTCGCAGTAGAACCGGAACTCGTATTGCCCCGGCACCGGGAACGGCAGGTTCTCCAACCGCACCGGCAATCCCAGGACCGCGAGCGGGTCGGTGCCCAGGTCGTAGCGCTGGGCGGGTGTCGAATATACTGTTCGCTCGTTCGGGCCGGACCCCACGACCAACTCGAATCGGCACTGATGCGACCCGCGCCCGTTGGTCATCTGGACGAAAAGGCAGATCAGCGGGTGGCGGCGCGGGTACACGATTCCCGGCAGCGGTCGGATCGCGTGGATCAGGTGAACGAGCGAGTACCGCTCGCCGTCGGCCGATACGATGGTGTCGTCACACGCGAGAAAGTGGCGAATTATTGGCCGCTCGTCCATTGGCTAATTGTAATCGGAGATCGGTTCGGTCGCAATTGGGCCGAATCGGTTCGGCCCTTTGCCCCTCTAACGTGCAGCGCCCGCGCGCCGCCTGTTTCATCGCGCGCGAACGAGGAACACCAATATGGACCTGAACCAGTTTACCGAGAAGGCCCGTGAAGCCCTGGCCGCAGCGCAGAAGCTCGCGGCCCGGCTCAACCACCAGCAGATCGACGCCGAGCACGCGCTCCTGTCGCTACTCGATCAGGACAAGGGGCTTGCGCCCGCGGTGCTGCAGAAGGCCGGCGTGTCGGTCGATGCGGTCACGGTCAAGCTCCAGCGCGAGATCGACAAACTGCCCCGCGTCACCGGCGACAACGCCGAACCGCGACTCACGCAGCGGCTCGTCAAACTCATCGACGCGGCCGAGTCCGAGGCGAAGAAGCTGAACGACGAGTACGTCTCCGTCGAACACCTGCTGCTCGCCGCGATTGCCGATACGGGCACCGCGGGCAAGGCGCTGAAGGATTTCGGGCTGACCCGCGAGCGCGTGCTGAGCGCGCTGAAGGAGGTGCGCGGCAACCAGCGCGTCACGTCGCAGAACCCGGAGGAGACGTATCAGGCGCTCGAAAAGTACGGCCGCGACCTGACCCAGTTTGCCCGCGCCGGCAAGCTCGACC
>SXHE01000485.1 GCA_005773755.1 Planctomycetia bacterium | reverse complement strand
CCACCCTTAGTGGTTGAGCATGAACTCGTTCGTGTTGAGCAGCGCCCAGAACACGTCCTCGTAGAAGGTTACGTCGTTGGGCATCGCGCCGGCGACAATGGTGCCGCCGCCGGGGGCGATCTTCGGCGGCGGGACGACCGGCCCCTTGCCCTTCGGCGGCACGGTCGGCGTGCTCGGCGGGGTGCCCAGGTTGATCCGCGCCCGACCCTGGCGCACCTCTTCCAGCTTCGCAACCTCGTCCTTCGACGGGTGCCGGCTCAGGGTCATCATGAACAGCTCGTCGTACACGCCGTACACGCCGGCGGGGGTCGCGGTCGTGCCCTTGATGTGCCGGTTCACCACGTCGGCCACGAGGCCCGCGGTCTTGGTCGACTTGATCTGGTCGTTCAAGTCCTTGCCGTTCATCATCAGGAGCGCCTGCACGATGGTGCCGTTGAAGTTGGACTCGTTGCCCTCGTCGTCGCCGAAGTTGCGGACGAGCCGGGCGCTCCAGGTCCGCTTCAGGGCCTTGTACGCGTCTTCGGTCATGCGGGTGCGGGCGCGGGTCGCGATGGACAGCGACTCGAAGATCGCTTCCGGCGACTGGGCCTTGAGCGGCATCCGGGCGAAGTACGGGTCGTACTTCACGTCGGTCAGGTCCTTCACCGCGACGTGGCTCAGTTGGTACACGTCGCTCGTGCAGAGCCACTCCAGCAGCTTCTTGCTGTCGTGGTTGTACTGCTTGAACTGTTCGGCGAGGTACTGCATCAGCTCGGGGTGAACGATTTCGTTGTCGCTCTTGAAGTCGTCAACGGTCGGCTCCTTGTGCAGCCCGCGGCCGAACAGGTGGCCCCACATGCGGTTCACGTAGGCCTTCTCGAAGTTGTCGTGCTGCAGAACCCAGTCGGCGAGAATCTGACGGCGGCTCTTGTTCCCGGCCCCGCTGAGGGCGGCCAGTACCTTCTTGGACTTCTCCGACTTCTCCGCTTCGGCCACGTTCTTGAGCATGGTCGCGTAGATGGCCTTGCGCTGGCCGTCGCGCTGGTCGTAGAACACGCTGGTGTCCTTGTTCCAACCGGGCATGTCGGTCAGTTCGACCGAGTTGCCGACGCCGGCCGCGCCCTTCTTGCCCATGGCGGTCTGCTGGCCGCGCTTCTCGGTCTGGCGGAAGAAGGCGTTCACGCCCCAGAAATCGGCCTGTAGCCACTCCTTTGCTTGCGGGTGGTTGTGGCACTGGGTGCACTGGGTCTGGATGCCGAGGAACATGCGGGTCACGCGCGAGGTGATCGGCACGTTGTCGTACTTGCCGACGACGTCGGCCGCGCCCTTCAGGTCGGCCTGGAGCGGGTCGCCGATGTGCCGAAACACGAAGTGGACGGCCCCGTTCTCGTTGCTCTTGCCGGTCGCGGTGATCAGTTCGGTCACGAACTCGCGGTACGGCGCGTTGGTGTCGAGCTTCTCTTCCAGCCACATCATGAACTGTTCACGGTAGGTCTCGTCCACGCCGCTGCGGGACAGCAGCCACACGGACCAGATTTCGGCGAAGTTGCTGGCGTACGCGGCGGAATAGTCGATGGGCACTTTCTTCAGCCCGTTCACCTCGGTCAGCGTCTTACCGTTCACCTTCGGCGAGTACTTCTTTTCGTTCAGCAACCGCTGGACCAAGCGCACGCGCTTGTTCGCGCCCTTGTCCTGCTCGAAGTCGATGACTTCCTCGACGGTCGGGATGCGGCCGAGCAGATCGATGAACACGCGGCGCAGGTACTCGTGGTCGGTGGCGCGAGCCGCGGGTTTCTTGATGCCGCCGGCCTCGTAGCCCTTCAGGATGAACTCGTTGATCTTCTGGGTTTGCGGGGAGATGCCGCCCATCGGGGCCGGCGTCTTCGGCTCGTCGGCGGCGGGCGCGGTGTGGGCCGACGCCCACAGGATGCCGGCCGTCAGGCCGGCGAGGAACGTGTTGCGGATCATCCGGGTTTCCCTCAAGGGTCCGTGCGGACTGTGAGCGGGTGACAAGTTCCAGTAGTGTAGACCAGCGCGGGCGACCCGGTCCACGTTTTTTCCAACGTTCGGCGCGGCCTCAACCGGTGAGACGCAAATGAGGGCCGCGAAGTTCCCCAAAGCCCGACATTCTTCTGTAGCCGGCCTCAGTGAGGCCGGAACTACGCGGGCGGTGCAGTATTGGGGTTAATGACCCCGGCTACGGAAAGAAAGTCCGTCCTTCCTCAACACCGCGAACGGCGAAACGTTCCGACCGGAGTGCCCAAATGGACTTCCAGCTCAAGCGGGTGGCCGAATACATCCACCGGGCGGAAACCGAGGAACTGCTCGACCGCGTCACCGTGTATCGCGAGGGGATGGAACCGGCGGCGCTGGACCTGATGGAAGGCGAATTGGACCGGCGTGGCGTCACTCGCGAGATGATCGCAGAACACAACGCGAAGCGGCGCGCCAGCGCGATCATGCTGCCGGACGGTACCGCCAAGCGGTGCAGTTTCTGCGACCGCCCCGCTGTGCTACAACTCCCTGGCTGGTACCGGATGCGATTGCGAATTCCGTTTGCCGCGCTTCTGCTCGGCCGTGGGGATGCCCCGCTGGGGTTCTCCGTCCCCCTCTTCCCGATGCGGTTCGCATACTGCGAAGTTCACCACAAGGAGAAGTTCCCGCCGGAATCGGGGGCGAACCCGACGACCGAACCGGGGTCTTGAGAGCGTTCCCACTCTCGACCTCAGGTGTCTCATGTCCCAGCGCAAGAAGCAAGTTCGCCAGCGGTTCCGCGAAGCCGTGTACACGCGCGACGGATTCTCGTGTCGCGGGTGCGGTCTCGCTTCCGCTCCAGAGAGCGCCGAGACAGAGCTGGATGCCCACCACATCACGGACCGGAACGAGATGCCCAAAGGCGGGTACGTTGCCGAGAACGGAATCGCGCTCTGCGACGTGTGCCACGAGAAGGCCGAAGCCTTCCACCGCGGCGAACCGGTTCCGCCGGGGTTCGCACCAGCGGAGTTGTACGCGCTGATCGGGTCGAGCGAGGTAGAAGCGCGGGCCGCTTCGGAGCGGCTCGCGGACTGAAGTGCTTACTTCGCGGCTTCTTTGGCTTGGGCTTCGCTGATCTGCGTGAACGGCACGCCCAGTTGCACGCTGAGCCAGCTCTGCACGGCCGGCGTGTACGGGAACGTCCCGCCGCTGACGAGCTTCTTCATGCGGGCGTCGCGGTTGGCCCGCTCCTTGCGCTTCAGGTGCCCGTTGACGGTGCGCGACGTCGCCCCGTTGTCGCGGATCAGGTCGTACCGGACGCGGGTGGACATTCTCTCGGCCATGATGCGACTCCGTGTATCAGGTAGTCTCGTTGTTTCGAGACTTATCAGGATAGGGCGCGGACCCGTCAGAGGACAGAGGGTAAGCGAGCGGCGCGGCGTCAGCCCGCTGATGCTCTATCTCGACTCACTCGTTCACCAGCGTCTCGCCGCCGTTGCGCGACACCTGCGCGGCCAGCGTGCGGATGCTGATGGATTGGCGCAGGAACCGGACGCTGCCGTCGGCGAACAGGGCGTTCACGCCGCCGCTGTGGAACCCGTAAATCTGGCTGCTGCCGAGGGTGCCGTAGTACGGGTGCGGGTAGCCGGCCGCGAACGTCTCGCCGTTGGTCGCGTTGATCCCCGCCGGGCCGGGGAACGTCGTGCCGTCGGCCGACGAACCGGTCAGGAACGGGATGTCGCTGGCCGGCCGGCACCAGCCGCCGCCGTTGACCCGGTCGTTGCCGTTCGCCTTCGCCACCAGCCGGCCGTTGCGATAGATGTCCGGTCGCCCGGCCGACTCGGTCACATGCAGCGTGTTGGAGAGGCCGTCCGGGAACGAGCTGCTGAAGTTCAGCCGCTGCGACCGCGACACGGCCCCGTTCTCGAACCCGACCGAGGCCTGATCGACGAGGCCCGCACTGGCGAGCCGCGGATCGACGCCGTAGATCGCGGCGTAGTCCCCGTTGGCGACGATGTTCGTCCACTGCGGCGTCGTGTCCGGCGCACCGTCTACCACGGTCCCGTTCGGCGCGGACGGGCACTCCAGCCCTTTCAACCGCGTCCCGAACGAGACCGGTTGCGCGTGCCAGTTCACACCCAGGCTCACCTGCCGGTACAGGTTATCCTGCTCCAGATACGGCAGCAGGTACGTGACCCACCGCACCCGCACGGTGCTGACCGCGTCCGGGCGGATGTTCCCCGGCAACCCGCCGTTGGGGTCGTGGTAGTTGTGCAGCCCCAGGCCGAGTTGCTTGAGGTTGTTGGAGCAGCTCATGCGGGCCGCGGCCTCGCGCACCTTCTGAACCGCGGGGAGCAACAGCCCGATCAGTACCGCGATAATCGCGATGACGACCAGCAGTTCGATCAGAGTAAAGGCGCGGCGGGAGCGAATGTTCGTGGTCATCGGGTACCTCGGTTAATGGTGGGTGAGCACTAGTTTTCACCTCCCCCTTGAGGGGCAGGTCGGCGAGGCTTTGCGAGCTGGGTGGGGGGTGAGCGCCTTCGCATCTCAGAAGGCGCT
>SXHE01000484.1 GCA_005773755.1 Planctomycetia bacterium | reverse complement strand
TCGCGCGCCGGCGCGGGCGACACACGGTACGGGCGCTCGAAGCGCGCGGACCTCACGAGCGCGCCGCGGTGTTCATCGCACTCGCGTTCTGACGGGTGGCCGCACGACTTCATCGCAACGGGGGCGGCAACGGATCGTCAACCGCCGCTTCGCGCCCGTTTGCCCCTCGCCACAGGCGCTCGCAACCGGTATCATCGGGCACATCCCGCCTAGCGCCCTCTCCGAGGTTCCAGCATGTCGCGCCGCCGCTTTCCGTCAATGATCGCGTTCGCCGGGTTCGCGCTCGGTGTCGGTATCGTACTGTCCAACGGCGAGCGCGAGGCGGTCGCGCAGCCGAAGGCCCCGGTCGTCATCACACCGGCCCCGCAAGCGCCGACCATCACCACGCCGGCGAACTTCGGCGCGAAGGTGGGCGAAGAGGTCGAGATCACGCTGACCGGCACGAACCTCGCCGACGCGACGGGCGTGCTGCTCAGTTGCCCGGCGAAGGCGACGATCCCCACCGACAACAAGAACGGCACCGAGGCCGCCAAACTGCGCGTGAAGGTTACGGTCGATCCCAAAACGACGGTCGGGCTGTACACGGTCCGCGTCGCCACCAAGCACGGCGTCTCGAACGCCCGGCCGTTCGTGGTCGATTCGTTCCCCGCGGTCGCGTCCACCGCGGCCAACCGCACGAAGGACACCGCGCAGGCGCTGCCGGTGCCGGGCGTCGCGACGGGCAGCGTCGCGGCGGAAACGTCCGAGTTCTACAAGGTGAAGGTGAGCGCGAACCAGAAGCTCACGTTCGAGGTGCTGGCCCGGCGCATCGGTTCGGCGCTCGACCCCATCGTCGTGCTGCACGACGCCAAGACGAAGCGCGAACTGGTCGAGTTGTACGCGGACGACACGCCCGGCTTGCAGGGCGACTGCCGGCTGACGCACACGTTCAAGGAGGCCGGCGAAATCCTGGTCGAGGTGCGCGACACGACCCACCGCGGCGGGGCCAACTTCGACTACCGGCTGCGGGTCGGCGAGTTCGTCGGTGCGACGACCGCGTTCCCGCTCGCGGCGCAGCGCGGCGCGGCCACGAGCATCGGTTTCGCCGGGCCGGACACCATCGCCGCCATCAGTGTGACCGCGCCGAAGGACCCGGGGCTGGCCGCGTTCCACGTCGCGCCGGGCGCGGGCTGGTCGGTGCCGGTGCTGCTGACCGACTACCCGCAGATCACCGAGCAGGAGCCGAACGACGAGCCGGCGAAGACGAACAAGCTCGCGGTGCCGGGCGGCGCGTCCGGCCGGTTCGACAAGGCGAAGGACGTGGACCACTTCGCCATCACCGGCAAGAAGGGGCAGAAGCTCGTCATCAGCGCGCAGACGTTCGAGGTCAACTCGCCGGCCGAAGTGCTGGTGCGGGTGCTGGACGCGAAGGGCGCGCAGGTCGCCGCGAGCAACCCGGCCGCGCCGGTGAACCGGTTCGAGTTCACCCCCGCCGCCGACGGCGACTTCGTCATCGCCTGCGAACACCAGAACTTCCTGTACGGCCCGGACGAGGTGTACCTGCTGTCTGTCGTACCCGCCGGGCCGGACCTCGCGGTGCTGGTGACGTTCGACCGCGGCGAAGCACCCGCCGGCAGCGGCACCGGGGTGTTCGCCACGGTCACGCGGCTGAACGGCTACGCGGGGCCGGTGGAACTGAGCATCGAGGGCGACGCGGCCCTGAGCGGCAAACTCACGCTCGCGCCGGGGCAGACGTTCGCCTACGTTCCGGTGCTGGTGAAGGCCGGCACCGCGACCGGCGGCTACTCGTTCCGGCTGCAGGCGACCGCGACCGCCGACGGCGCGACCGTGACCCGCTACGGCACGATGCTCGACGCGGTGAAGGCGAACCTCGGCGGGATGCCGAACCCGCCGCAGGCGATGCTCAACCAACTCGCGCCCGGCGTGACCGATAAGCCGCCGTTCGAGATCAAGTTCACCGCGGACCCGACGAGCATCGAGAAGGGCAAGGGCGGGAAGATTCTCGTCGAGGCGACCCGAGACAAGACCGCCGACGGCGACATCGTGCTCGCGCCGCTGTTCGTGCCGCCGACCGCGCCGGCCGCGGTGAAGCCGATCCCGAAGGGGCAGACGAAGGGCGAAATCACGGTGACGGTGCAACCGGCCGCGCCCGCCGGCCAAACACCGTTCGTGTTCCGCGCGACGACGACGATCGCCGGCAAGCCCTATGCCATCACCCCGCCGCCGGTCATCATCGACATCGTCGATCCGAAGAAAGCCGACCCGAAGAAAGAGGAGCCGAAGAAGAAGTAGTGCGACCCGCGCCACCGTGCGCGTCCGAGTAATGCAGGGGGACGCGCGTGACCGAACTGGAGAAGATGCGGGCGGGCGAGTTGTACGACGCGAGCGACCCGGAACTGGTCGCGCTGCGGGCGCGAGCGCGCGACCTGTTGTGGGAGTACAACGCGACCCGCGAGGCCGACACCGCGACGCGCCGCCGACTGCTGTGTGATCTGTTCGGCAGCGGCGGCGAGAGCGTCTGGCTTCAACCGCCGTTCTACTGCGACTACGGCTCCAACATCCACCTCGGCGAGCGTGTCTACTTCAACTTCAACTGTGTGGTGCTGGACGTGTGCGAGGTGCGCGTGGGCGACCGCACGCTGTTCGGCCCCGCGGTGCAGATTTACGCGGCGACGCACCCGCTGGACGCGGAGCTGCGCAAGACGCGCGAACTCGGCAAACCGGTCACAATCGGCTCGGACGTGTGGGTCGGCGGTGGAGCGATCATCCTGCCCGGCGTGACCATCG
>SXHE01000483.1 GCA_005773755.1 Planctomycetia bacterium | reverse complement strand
GGCCTGCCCGCGCCGTTCGCCGGGGTGCCGGCCCCGCGCGGGCTGGCGCTCGTGGCCGATGACGAGCCGACCGTGCGACAGGTCGGCGAGATGATGCTGAAACAGTTGGGGTTCGAGGTGCTGACCGCGACCAACGGCGCGGAAGCCGTCGCGCTGTTCGATGCGAACGCCGACCGCGTGCGGCTGGTGTTGCTCGACCTGATGATGCCCGTGATGGACGGGACCGAAGCGCTGGCGGCGATCCGCAACCGCTCCGCGGTGCCGGTGATCCTGTGCAGCGGGTACACGTCCGAGGCGGTGCCCGAGGAACTGGCGACCGACGACGCCACCGGGTTCCTACAGAAGCCCTACGCGCGCGCCGCTCTGCAAGACGCGCTCGCCGTTGTGGGTGTGTAGGAGCGAAGCCGCTCGTGGCCTATTCTTCTACCTTCAGCTTCGTGCCCGGCTTCACGCCGTCCTTCACCACCACCTTGCCGCTGGGGAACGTTACCTCCACACGATAGCTCGCGGCCGGCGTCTTCCCCAGTCCGACGTGCGCTTCCAGCGGCGAACAGCGGCAGTACCCCGCGCCGCTGTGAATCTGCCGGAACGCGACGAGCTTCGCCGCCGGTTGCACCTCCGCGAAGACACTCACCTTCGCGCCGATCCCGTCGCAACTGCTGGCCTTGCCGACCGCGGACACGCGCAGCCAGTTCGTGTCGTTGGTCTCGTTCCGCAGGATGACGGGTTGCGTGTAGAAGTTCACCAGGATCAGGTCCAGGTCGCCGTCGTTGTCGAGGTCCGCGGCCGGGACGCACACACAGTTCGCTTCGTGCTTCGTGCCCCACTCCTTGCTCACCTCGAGCCACGCGCCCTTCGCATCGCGGGACCACAACGGGTTGCCGCCCTTGCTCGTCGCCCACTTGTTGCCACTTTCGGCGTCCACGCCGACGTAGATGTCGGGCAGGCCGTCGTGGTCGAAGTCTTCAATGACGATGTCGTGGCCGAGCGACTTGTGCGCGAACACCGGCTCCGCGCGCGGGGCGAACTTGCCCTTCCCGTCGTTGACGTACAGCACGTTCGGTTCGACGGTCTTCTTTTGTTTCAGCAGTTCGGCCTCGGTGTAGTTCGCGCCCGCGAGCCACGAGTCCGTCGAAATGTACAGATCGAGCCGGCCGCGGTTGAATACGTCGCCGAACGTGCAGCCGACCGCGGAGCAACGGCGATCCAGGCCCGCGTCTTTTGTGATGTCGCGGAACTTGCCGCCGCCGAGGTTCTTGAACAGCGCGCTCACCTGCGAGTCGTAGTTGGTGACGACAAGATCGTCCTTGCCGTCGCCGTCGATGTCCGCGAACGCGCATCCGAGCGAGTGACGGTCGGCCAGTTGAACGCCCGCGGCCTTCGCGATGTCGGTGAACGTGCCGTCCTTGTTGTTGCGGAACAGCAGGTTCGCGCCGTCCGGGCGCGTGACGCACAGATCGACAAACCCGTCGCCGTCGATGTCGCTCCACGCGACCGACCGCGCCGCCCCCTTCACCAGCACCCCGGCCTTCTCGCTCACGTCGGTGAAGGTGCCCTTCCCCGTGCCCTTGAAAAGCCGGCTCGCGCCTTTGCGGAGCGACGTGCAGTATACGTCGAGGTGCCCGTCGCGGTCGAAATCGGCGACCGCGATGCCGGTTCCTTCGCCCTCAAAGGTTTCGAGGCCGCAGCCCTTCGTCGCGTCGGCGAACTTCAGGTTGCCGAGGTTCTTGAAGTAGTAGACGTGCGGCTTGCCGAACGTGAGCAGGATCACATCGGGCAGGCCGTCGACGTCGAAGTCGCTGACCGCGACCGCATGCGGGTTGGTGCCGCCGACCCCGGTGTTCGGCGCGATCTTCAGCCCGCTGACTTTCGACACGTCGGTGAACACCGGCGGCGCGGCCGCAGCACACGTGGGCAACAGGAGCAGCGCGAGCAACGTGCGCATGGGGATACTCCGGCGAACCCGGAGCGTTAGCGACGGGGTGTTGTCCTTCGCCCCACCCCGTCGCTAACGCTCCGGGTTCGCCAATCACTTCTTGTTGTCGAGGCGAGGGATGGTTTTCGCGTCGCCGAACAGGACCGTGTGCCCGCCGGTTTGCGTGTTCTTGCCGATCAGGTCGATCAGTTCGATCTCGTACCCGAACGCGCTGCCCTTCGCGGTCTTCACGAGGCCGTGGAACGTGGTGTAGGTCGCCTTGTGTTTGTCGAGGATTTCGCGCGACTTCTTATCGAACGGGGCCGCTTGACCGTTCACGAAGCCGTAGATGTCGTAGGGAGCCTTCTTGTCCGCGTAGTGGGCGTGAATCGCTTTGTCGGCCCGGTCGCCCCACTTGTGGAACCAGTTGTTGACGTAGTAGTCCTTCCACTCGTTCGGCTTCGTTTCGACGCGCAGAACGAGCGCGGTGGCGATGTTCTTCTCGTCGAGCTTGAGGTCGTAGAAGTCGGCCGGGATGCGGTCGACGGCTTTGACGCCGATCACCTTCACGCGCGGCGGCTTCTTCCAGTCAACCGCGAAGCCGGTGAACGTGGTGCCCATGCGGAAGTCGTAGTTCGGTGTCGGCTCGCGCGAGATGATCCGCCACGTCGTGCCCTTGTCGTCCTTCAGCATGAAGGTGAAGTCTTCGCGCCAGTAGTACGACCGCCAGTTGCGGTTGTACCACCAGTCGGACACGGTGCCCGTGAGTTCGACGGGTTCCCAGTCGCGCGTCGGCGGATCGGCCGACGGCGCGAGGAGCAGGACGAGTGCGAGCATGGAGAGGCTCCGCGACTAAATCACTTCGCGCATCGGCTTCGCGCTGTCTTCGACGAGGTACTGCGGACGGCCGGTGAGGTCCGTCAGCAGCGCCTTTTCCGGGTCGATGCCGAGGTTGTGGTATAGGGTGGCGAACAACTCGCCCCACGCGACCGGGCGCGACGCGGCTTCGCCCGCGATCTTGTCGGTGCTGCCGATCACTTGACCCGTTTGCATCCCGCCGCCGGCCATCAGCACGCAGTTCACCTGCGGCCAGTGGTCGCGGCCGATCTGGGCGCTGATCTTCGGCGTGCGGCCGAACTCGCCCATGATGACCACGGTGCAGTCCTTGTCCAGCCCGCGGGCGTGCAGGTCTTCGACCAGCGCGCTGACGCACTGATCGAACACCGGGAAGTCTTCCTTCTCGCGGAGGAAGATGTTGTTGTCGGCGCGACCCTCTGCGTTGCGCCCGCCGTGCCAGTCCCACTTGCTGTAGTTCAGCGTGACGACGCGCGCCCCGGCCTCGATCAGCCGCCGCGCCATGAGCATACTCTGCGGCACGCGCGGCGCGCCGTTGGCGTCCATGAACACCTTCGGGTCGCCCGTGCCGTACCGCTCGATGGTCTTCGGCGACTCCTTCGAGATGTCGAGCGCGTCGGCCATCTTCGACGATGTGAGCAGCCCGAACGCTTGCTCGGTGAAGGCGTCCATCGCCTTGATCGCGCCCGTGGCATCGGCGTCGCGGCGCATGTCGTCGAACCGCTTGAGTAGCGCCTTGCGATCCTCCATGCGCTCGACGGGGATGCCGCGGCGCATGTCGTCGCGCGTCTTGCCCATCGCCTTGAACGGGTGCGCCGCCGCGCCGAGGAACCCCGGCCCCGGCTCGTTGTACGGCGGGTGCGTCGTCGTGTAGCAGAGGCTCGCGAACGCCGGCACCGCCGGGTCGGTCTGCCCTTGCAACTTCGCGACCGTGGAGCCGAACTGCGGCCACCCGCCGGCGGGCGTGGGCTTCCGGGGGTTGTGTCCGTTGTAAACCTGGATGGCGTCGTGATCGGCCTGATTGCCGACGAGCGACCGCACGACGACGAGCTTATCCATGATGCCCGCGAGCCGCGGCAGCCCTTCGCCGATCTGGACGCCGTTCACGTTGGTGGCGATGGGCTTCCACGGCCCGGCGATTTCCTTCGGCGCGTTGGGCTTCAGGTCGAACATGTCCTGGTGCGGCGGCCCGCCGACCAGATAGATGAGGATGACCGACTTGTGCCGCGACCGGTGCCCGCTCTCGGCTTCGGCGCGGAGCAAACCCGGCAGCGAAAGGCCGCCGAGCGACAGCGCCCCGAGTTGCAGAAACGAGCGCCGCGGCAGCGCGTGCGGAACGAAGGTCATGGGAGAGACCTAAAGGCGGGAAGGAACCGGCAGTACTAGCAGTGTGCCCGTGGCGGGGGCCGCGGTCAACTGCTTTCCCGAATAGGCGTAACGAAAGCGTGAAACACGACAATCACAACCACCGGACGTTGGGGCGGGCTTTCGCTAGCTTCTTCGCGATTGGGTCATCGGGGGGCACAATCCCACACTCGGCGAGGTTCGGGAGCAAGTCGGGATCGAGAAGCAGTTCGGCAGACTTTTCGGCGGGAGTTCCTTTAGCGGAGAAGTAGACCAAGTTCCGCAGATGCGGTGATTCGGCGATCGCGCGCAACCCCTTCGTGGTCAGCGACACACGATAATAGCGTCCGCGACCATCGCCCAAACCGAGTTTCAGCCACCGCAAGTTAGCGAATGCGGGATTCGCAGCGAGCGCCCCCGCAGCGGCATCATCCACAGGCCAATAGTCGAGGTTAAGGTGTCGGATGGACGGGTTTGCCCATTGTTGCAGGAATTGGGTGACATCAGTGGCGTTTGGCCGGGGTGCCATCTCAACTGAGCTGCCGAGATGCAAAGTAGTCAAGTTGGGGAAAGCTCCTGCGTTGGCGATTTGACTGAGGCCGCCTTTCCCGAACGCGTTGTCCCCTAACTTCAATACACGCAGGTTTTTCGCGGCTCGACTGCTGGCAATGTCCTTGATCCCAGCCTCACTGATTTTGGTGTGGTGAACGTGAAGTACCGTGAGTTGCTTAAACCACGGGCAGGCGGCGAGTTTGGCAATGTCTGAGTTCTCAATTGCAAGGGGACCACCATCGTATCCACCGTGGATCTCAAGCGCGGTCAGTCGTGGGAGCCGCAACCGCGCGAGCATCTCTGCTCCGTCTTTTCCAAACGTGACGTGAGAAAGCGCGAGTCGTGAAAGCGAGGGGAAACGTTTGGCCTTTGACAATGCGGAGATATCAGCCCGTGTTGGTACTAACAGTTCCAGCGTGTGTAGTTCCTCCAACGAGCCAAGAGCAGATAGCGCGCTCGCCGAGTCTGGTGTGGTTTCAAGCGTCACCCGTTTCAGACGGCGCGCTCCCTGTGAAGTGAAAAAGCGGGAAATAGCTTCGGCTGGTGCCGTCAGCTTGCGACAGTGGAACCGCGTCAACCACTTAAACGGAGTGGACGCCAGCAGGTCGAGGTCTGCTTGCTCATCCAGACCCGCGACTTCGAGCCACGAAAGTTGGCGAACCACTTCCGAGTTCGCGAGTGCCGGGAACGGGGAGGGAACGGGGGCGTCGTCGTGCGACTTATTCGAGAGCGCGAGGGCGGCAATCTGACTGACGATGGGGCCGCGAAGTAGCTGGTCAAGTCTGAGCATTGGGTTGTAGACGCGGAGACCACGTATAGTCGTGGTCTTGAACACGTTCGTGAGTGCGTCGCGAAACTGAACCAGCGGATCGGAGTTGGGCTTACGCTTGTCTCGTGGTACTGCATGAGCGCAGAAGTACGGGAACCCTCGGTGATATGCCGCCCCGCTGTCGTCGATGCCTGCATGTCGATTCAGGCTGGCATCATAGAACGAGACTTCTTCAGGCAAGACAGGCGCGATTCGCCCGGTGTTCACACGGACGCGGGTTTCCAAACGCTGCTCAATCAGATCGACGTAATCCTCGTCGGCCGGGTTCTTGTCCCACAGGGCTACTTGGTTGCGGATGAAGGCGGCGCGGTCGGGGTCGCCGTTCTCGTCGAGCCAGTCGGCGTACACGAGGCGCGGGGTGTCCTCCTCCGCGTGCGCGATCACCGCCGCTTCCAGCGCGGGGTTCACCGGGTACGTCGGGGTGG
>SXHE01000482.1 GCA_005773755.1 Planctomycetia bacterium | reverse complement strand
CAGCTCGTCGAGGTGCAGCTTGCGCAGCACGCGGCCCAGCGGCGTGATGCGGGCGTCGCCGGGCTTGCACCACGTCGGCCCGGTGAGGGCCTCGCAGTCGTGGTACATGGTGCGAATCTTGTACAGCGTGAACACCGCGCCGCCGCGGCCGACGCGCCGCTGGGTGTAGATCGCCGGGCCGCGCGACGTGAGCCGCACCAGCGCCACGCACGCCAGCAGCACCGGCAGCGCCGGCACCAGCATCAGCGCCGCGAGCACGAAGTCGCCCGCGGCCTTCGCGCGCTCGCCGGGCGACAGCGGCGGCACCGGGGCCGGCGCGCCGGGGACCGGTCGCACGCGCGGAGCGGGATTAGCGGGGGCTCGCAACGCGGACCTCTGGCTGACCCGAACGGGCGACACCCTGTTCATGCTCTGCGCCATCGCTCGCGATCCTCGCGGGGCGAATCCTGGTGTGGTTACTTGCTGAGAGCCGCGGCGTACTGCGCCCACGTCGCGTCGACGAACGCCTTCGTCGCGGCGTCGTCCTCCGGCACGGTGCCCTCGTCGGCGTCCGCGAGCGGGGTGGCGATGTACACCTTGTAGAGCGTCGGGGCGCGGAGCTGGCCGGCGAACTGCCACCGCGGGTTGTCCGGGGCGACCCAGGTGCCCTCGGCCATCCACGCCCAGCGCACCCGCACCCGGTCGAACTTGGTCTGTGTCTTCTTCTCGAAGTCCGCGACGTACACCGTGCCCGTGCGCCCGTCGGG
The DNA here is from genome assembly GCA_005773755.1 of Planctomycetia bacterium. Lineage (GTDB taxonomy): Bacteria > Planctomycetota > Planctomycetia > Gemmatales > Gemmataceae > Gemmata. The sequence continues at coordinate 7,865 of SXHE01000482.1, read as the reverse complement.
GAGTGTAATCGACTCCTTCTTCGGGTCGCGGAGCGTCTTGTACCCGCTGCCGGGGTAGCACACGTCGGGCGTGTGGGTCGCCACCGACCCCGAAACGCCGCTGATGAAGCTGACCATCGCGGACCGCTGGGCGGTCGCCGACTCGTACCGCCGGCTGGTCGCGGTGCTGCGCTCGTTCAGCGGCATCTCGGTCGGCACCTCACTCGCCTGCCAGTCGGTCAGGCGCACCTGGAGCGCGTGCAACCGGTCGGTCTGCTCACGGTCGGAGCCGAACGCGCCCCACCGCTGCGTGACCGCGCCGTGAACCAGCGCGCCGCACACCACCAGCGCGAGCAGGGAGAAGTACGTCAGGGGCTTTATCATGGGTGTAGGCTCTCCAAGAAACCCACCCCCCAGCCGCCTCCCTTCAGGGAGGGGGCTGGGGGGTGGGTTGAACAACCTCAACACAGCGCCTCTTGCTCGCTCGCGCCGACGTACACGACGCCGGTGAACGGCACTTCCATCGTGGCGACGCGCTCGGCGGCCCGCTTGAGCAGCGGGGTCGCGGTCTCGCGGTAGCGGGCGCACACCAGCACCACCTCGCACCGCCGGGCCACCTCCACCGACTCCGCGACCGTCAGCAGCGCGTGCCCGTGGATCACCACGCAGTCGTAAGGCTCCTTCAGCTTCGTCAGCACGCCTTCGAGCTTCTCACCGGTCGCGGCCTTGCGGGCCTCGTCGGACCACTTACCGGCCGGCAACAGGTGCAACCCGCTGGGGAGGAACTGGACCGCGGTACGCACGTCCGTTTCGCCGCGAAGGAGTTCGCACGCGCCCGCGAGGTTCGGCACCCCGGCCAGCGTGTGCAGCGCCGGCTCGCGCAGGTCGAAGTCCACGAGCAGCGTCTTGTAGCCGGCCTGCGCGAGGCTGCTGGCGAGGCCGAACGCGGCTAACGCCTTGCCCTCGTCACCGATCGGACTGGTCACGGCGATTGTGGTCGCCCCGCGGCTGAGCCACGTCTGCGACACGTACGCGCGGAGCTTGTCGATGGCCTCGTTCGCGCCGGCCAGCTTCGCGGGGTCGCGGCCCGCGCCGCCGGGGATCACGCCCACGATCGGCACGCCCACGGCGCACTTCACGTCGGTCAGCGAGCTGACGCGCCGCGTCACACTCTCGTAGGCCACCACGCCCAGGCCCATCAGCACGAAGCCCAGAATGCCGGCGGCGGCCGTGCCCAGGTACTGCTTCTTCATGTCCTTCTGCGTCGGGTGCGACGCTTGTTGAAGGACGCGCACGCGCGACGGCGAGTTCAGCTCCATCTGCGTCAGGTGGTACTGCTGCACCAGCTTGCGGTAGATGCCGTCGGTGGTTTCCAGCGCACTGTTGCCGGAATCGTAGGTGTCCTTTTGTTCGAACTTCACCGGCAGAAGACCGCCCTTCTCGCCGGTCGGCAGCGGCAGTTCGACGAGCTGCTTCTCGGCCTTTGCGAGCTGTGCCTTGGCGTGCGCGAGCTGCTCCTCCGACCGCTGCACGGAGCGGATCACCTCTTCCAACTCCGCGGCGATCTTCTTGGCCTCGTCGAGCCGGCGCAGGCCGTCCAGCGTGTTCAGTTTCTCCTTGCGCAGGTCGGCCCAGCGCTTCTCCTGGGCCTCGTACGCGCCCTTCAGTTCGATCACGCCGGGCGAGTTGGGGTCGCCCCCGTTCTTCCACTTCTCGTACTCCGTCTTGGCTCGGATCGTCCGGAGCTTCTCGATGACCACGTCCTGGTCCTTGTCGATCATGTCCTGAATCGATTGCGGGATCGGCGCTTCCTTGAGCAGCTTCAGCTTCTCCTTCAGCAGCCCCTCGCGGCGCTGGGCGTCGCGGATGACGAGCGGCAGTCGCTCGACGTCTTGCTGGAGGGCGACCAACCGGTTGATGAGGATGCGCGGGTCGAGTTTGTTGATGATGTCGCCGGGCAGCATCCCCGGCGGCGCGCCGGGCACGCCGACCCCGCCCGCGGGCACCACGCCGCCGGGCGCGGGGGCCGGCTTCTCGGTCTGCTGCTTCAGCAGCTTCTTGATGTCGATTTGCGCGTCCTCGACCTTCTTCAAGAACGCCTGCTTCTCGGCCACGTCCTTCTGAATAACCTCGGACATGAACGCCTTCTGCACCGCGTCCACGATCTTCTTCGCGTCGTTCGGTTCCGCGCCCTTGAACGTGATGCGCACGACTTCGGACCCGTCCTGCCACGAGACCTGGAGCTCCTCGTCGAGGTACTTGATGGGGTCGGTCTGCGCCTTGATCGTGGGCAAATCCTTGATGTCGCGCAGGGCCGCGTTCAGCACGAACTCGGACTTGAGCAGGGCCGCAGTGGTCTTCACGTAGGTCGCGAAGTCGGTGCGGGCCTGGTGCGGGTTGTTCTGGTTCGCCAGCGCCGTGGGCGCGCTCGACACCTGTAGCAGCGCGTACGACTCGTACTTGCTGGCGAGCAGCTCCCACGCGGCCAGCGCCCCGGCGGTGCCGAGCAGCGAGCCGCAGAACAGGATCATCAGCCAGTGCAGCCGCAGGTAGGTGAGGACGCGCAGGCCGTTGCCCTCGTCGGGCTGCGCGCCCGGTCGGCGGGCGGGCGCGACCGGCGGCTTCGGTGTGGCGGGTGTGGGTGCGGCCCCCGGTGTGGCGGCGGGCGTCGGCGGTGTGGCGAATGATGGTCCGGTCATGGCGTTACCCGAATCCGTTCAGGTAGGAGGCAGTATTGCGAAGCCGCAAGCGGCGCGAAGCGCTCAGGTCTTCAGCATCTCTGGTTCGTCGATCACGAGTCGCTTCAGAATCCACACTTCCAGGGCAAGCAGTACCATACCGACGAGCATCATCGCGTAGCCGTAGCCGTCGTGCAGGAACTTGCGCGTGTCCTCGTCGGTGATGACGTTGAAGCTCACCCCGGTCGCGGTGATCCGCAGCACGTTCGTGAGCACCGCGATGGGGATGATGCCGAGCAGTACCATCAGCTTCTCGAACCGGCTCCGCTGCATCAACAGCACCGCGCCCACCGAGAACGCGGCGAACGTCACCATCATCTTCAGCCCGCTGCACGCGTCGACGACGCCCAGGCGCACCTCGTCGATCAGGATCAGATTGCCGTCGCGGATGGCCGGCAGACCGATCGTTTGCAGCAGGAACGTGCTGCTCACGGTCGCGGCGGTCTTGAGCGGCGCGCCGACGTTGCGCTCCAACTCGTAGGGCAACGGCACCATGAAGACCAGGAACGCGACGGGCGGACCGGTGCGCTTGAGCAGCGGCACCCCGCCGACCGCGAGGCTGACCGCGACCAGCGACAGCAAGAGCGCCGCTGCGTCGAGTTGGTGGAACAGCAGCGCCCCGGCCACGGCCCGCAGGCCGAGGATCAGGACGAGCAGGCCGCAGCCGAGGACCGGCAACGGCTTCAGCGCGTCCACCTTGCCGCCGCGCCAGATCAGGAACGCGGAGAAGAACGGCACCAGCAGGCCGTGCGAGTACTGCGGATCGTTGAGCCACTTGTCCGCGAACACGCGGAGCATGGGCAGATACGCCCAGCCCAGCACACCGACGAACGCGGCCAGTTGCCACATCGCGGCGCGGGAGGTGGCGGCGGCGGGCGCGCCAGGGTGTGTCAGGCTGATCGACGACATCCGTGTCACCGGGAGTGCAGGGCGGTCGAGATTCTGGCCGCGACCGGGAACCGGAATCAACCCCAAGTTTTTGGGGCGCGCAATGGCGAGCGGCCGTTCGCCTACTTCTTGACGTACTTGGCCGGGTTCGCGTTGAACTCGTCGCGGCAGCCGGAGCAGCACACGTAATACGTCTTGCCGTTGTAGGAGACGGGCGTGGTGGCCGCGCCGCCGGACACGATGCACTCTGGCTTCTTCGGCCCGCCCGCGACCAGCCCCTCCTTCGGCCCGTTCATCGCGAACGCGGCCGAGAACGGCCCCTTGCCGCCGTCCTGCTTCTCGACCTTCATCGCCATCCGCTCGCCCTCGGACACCGTGTTCAGCGTGATGCGGTACACGTCGTTGGTCTTCGGGTCTTTGCGCTCGACCTTGAGCGCGCCGCGGGCGAAGTCGCCGACGAACTCCTGCTTGGCCGCGTCCTTCCCGGCCGCGACCAGCGTGAGCAGGTACTTCTTCTTCTCCACGTCGTACCGCACCTCACCGCTGGTGTAGTACTTGCCGGTGCCCGTACCTTTGGCTTCGGCGAATTTCACGATCAGCCAGCCGTCGCCGTCCTTGAACGTCCAGCCCCAGGTCACTTTCTCCTTCCACGCGGTCGTGGTCGCGCCCATCTTCTGGGTGCCTTCGATGTTCCACTCGCCGACGAAGTCTTGCAGCTCCTGAATGGCCTTCTTGGACTTCGCGAGGTCCGCGGGGGTGGGTTTCTTGTCCGGCTGCGCGCTCCCGGTGGGGCCGCTCAGACCGAGCAGGCCGACCGCGAGCGCGGCGAGGCCGATCGTCCGCTTCAACATTGAATGCTCCTGACCGTGTGAGTTGGGTGACACTCCATTCCTAAGCTATAAACCCGGCCGACGCGAGCGAATACCGCGCGTCGTCACCGACCCGGGCGCGGTTCGCCCGGCACCACGGCCAACCCGCCGGCGTCGGTCACGACGAGCATGTTCCCGGTGTTTGCGTGGAAGAATGACTCGGCCGTGAACTTCCCAGACAAGAGCTGGTATCGGAACGCGAGCCCGTTACCGTTCACGTCTCTCTTGTTCCAAACCCCTGGTATTGCGGCAAGGGTGAGTGACTCGGTCGCATAAAGTACGGTCCCAGCGTTCTCATCTTGATACACTTCGAGGCTGATTTGCGCTGTGTTCTGGGTGAATTCTTGCTCGTCGAATTTGCGCGCGCGAGGCACCAATCCCTGGACCCACGTTGCGGGCTTCGGCTTCAGGTCGCGGAAATCCTTCTTCGTCGCGACGACCGCGAGCGCGCCGTTGTGCCCGACGTACAGCAGGTGGCCGGTTGGCTCATGCAGGTAAACTTCGACGTTCAGTTTGAGGTAGTTGCGGGTGAAGTCGTTCTCGCCGCTGGGCCGGATTTTGAGTTGCAGCCGGTAGAGCCATCGCGGGGCCACGGCTCTGAAGTTCGCCCCGGGCGGTGCGTCGAGTACCGCGAGCCCGCCGGCCTCGCTCGCGTAGATCAAGAAACCGGTCGCGTTGTCGCGGAACACTTCCACCAGCACCTTCGACGTGTCCTTGTCTATCTCCTTCTCGTCCCACCCGCGCACCGGCAGGTCGAACCGGCGGACCCACTTCGGCCGAACGACTTCTTTCACGGTCGCCGGCACCTCGCAGCGCATCATCGCGAGCGCCTTGTGATCGACGGTCGCGTAGTAGAGTCGGTTCGCGGTCGCTTCGTGGAAGGCATCGATCACAAGCGCCCGCGGCGCGCCTTCCTTACGAATCTCGGCTTCCAGTCGGTACCGCGACGAGAGCTTCGACACCGGGTCGGCCCCGCCCACGGGCGGAATCAGGAACAGCCCACACAGACCGGCCAGAAGCAGCGGGCCACGGCGCGTCATCGGTGTTCCTCCGCGGGCGAACCTCCACTGTACTTCCGACGACGCGCCGCGCCCGGCGGATTGACGCGGCTTGTTACTTCGGCGTTTCATACCGGAAGGCGAAGAAGCCTTCACCCTGCTTGCCGATGAGACAGTCGCGGTGCGAGTCGTAGCAGAGTTGCATCCAGCCGAACCAGCTCCGGTGCGGCGGGATACCGCCTTCCACTTTCACTTCGGTCCAGGCGTCCTTCTTCGGATCGTAGGCGAACATGCCCGACGGTTGCTCGTTCTTGTTGAACACCGCGACCACGAACCACAGGTCGCGTTTCGTGTCGTGGGCCAGGTGCTGGGCGTACATCGCGGTCGGCGCGTCGGCGAGCCGCTTCACGGTTTCGGTCTTCGGGTCGAACTCGTACAGTTCGCGGAACTCCAGCGCCTTGCCCTGCTGCCACGCGTCGAGCCGCCCGCCGCCGGCGATCAGCATCCGCTTGCGCGGGGCGTCGTAGAAGATCGTCCGGCCCATCGACGTGCGCACCGGTGGGCTGTTCTTCGCCTTCCGCCAGGTGTTCTTCTCCACGTCGAACAGCCACAATTGGCCGTTGGCCCCGGTGTAGACGAGGCCCTTGATGTCCGGGCAGTAGGCCCAGCCGTCGTCGAGGCGGTTCGGCGGCGCGCCGTCGGCTTTGAGTTGCGTCCACTTACTCGTTTTCAGGTCGAGCCTCCACGTGCCGTCGCAGGCGTCGTGGCCCACGAACTTGCCGTTCTTGTCGAGCACACCCTGGTTCGCGCCGTTGCAGATGAAGAGCGCCTTCAGTTCGGAGACGTACTCGAAGGCGTGATAGACGTGCCGCGGGGCCGGCGTCGGTTCGGTGTCGTTCTCCGCGAGCGGGACCGTGCGATAGCCGCCGGTCTTCGGCTCCATCTTCCCCCAGTTGTCGATCTTGATGGGCGTGATCTTGCCGCTTTCCGGGTCGAACCCGAAGAGGCAGTTGCCGTAGATGGTTTGGCCGCCGTGCTTCTTGTCCACCCAGCGGTCGTAGAGGAGGACGCGCTTGGCGTCGGGGTCGTAGACGAGTTTGTTCCACCCCTGGCGCGAGAACCGCCCCTTGTCGTCCTTCGCCCACTCCGGCTGCACGGTGGTGGTCTTGATCTCGACGAACGTGTTCGCCGGCAGGTCTTTGAGGTCCGCGGCGCGGCACGCGCACGCCAGCGATAGCAGCGTGAAGAGGGAAAGGCAGCGCATGGGAACGGTCTCGCGGGGTGGGGTGTCGACCAGGGGTTGAAACCCCTGGCTATTCTCGGTGGCCCCGTTGGGGCCGCAAAGACAATACCTCGGCAACTTTGTCTTCGGACCCCGAAGGGGTCACCGGGAATAGCCAGGGGTTTCGACCCCTGGCGCGAAGGGGGCCTCACCCCTCCGCGAGTGCCTTGAACACGACGGCTTGCCCGTTTGAGAGTACCAGGGGGCGCATCGCGCGGGTCGCGAAGAACTCGTCCACGGCCCGGCGCGCGCCGGGGCACGTCGACCAGGCGTAATCGTCGAACACCATCACCCCGCCGACCGCGAGCCGCGGGTACACGAACGCGCAGGCGTCCGCAATCGACTGGTACACGTCGAGGTCGATGTGCGCGAAGCAGAATCGCAGGTCTTCGCACCCGATGAACGTGTCGGGGATTCGCCCCGCGTGGAACCTCACGAACTCCGCGCCCTCGAACTTCTCGCGCACCGCTTCAACGCTGGTGTCGGCGAACTCACCGCCCTTATAGTAGGCGTCGCACTCGTGCGTCGGCGGCATCCCGGCGAACGTGTCGAACAGGTGCAGCTCGCGCGGGCGCGGCGAGCGCTCGCGCAAGAGCTTCGCGAACAGCGCCGCGGTGCCGCCCTTCCACACGCCCGCTTCGAGGACGTCGCCGTCGAGGTGCAGGCACTGGCTCGCCAGTGTACACAGCGTGTACAGCCGCTCCGGGCCGACCGCGGTGCCGGCTTCGAGCGCCGTCATCAGGTAATCGTGAAACTCGCCGTGTCCGCGCGGCTCGTTGCGGGCGAGCCACGGCGAGAACAGCCAGTCGCCGTGCTCGCTGGGCCGGTAGAAGTCGCGGTCGGGGATCGCGTCCTGACCGGGGTAGGTGGGCGGCACCGGGTACGACACGACCGCGCGCGCCGGCCGCTTCAGTCGAGACCACACCCGCCGCAACAACCGAGGAACACGCGCGTCCATGCGAAATAGCTCCGTGAGACGGAGCGATTATCACCGGGCGGTCGCGCGAAGAGCAAGGCGGGATTTGGTGGGTAAAGGCAGAGGAGAAGCGAGCGGCGCGGCGTAAGCCCGCCGGTAGCTGCATAACCCAGACACGTCTTGCGTATCTCAGGT
>SXHE01000481.1 GCA_005773755.1 Planctomycetia bacterium | reverse complement strand
CGAGCTTCAGGTCGGGGTCGAGGCGCTTCAGCAGCGGGGCGAAGGCGTCGAGCTTCAGCCCGGCGCACGTCACCTGCGCGGAGACCGCGTCGCCCGCGGGCGCGGCCGGGTTGAAGGTGCCGACCGCGGACAGCGTGCCGGCGTCGCAGGTCAGGTCGAACCGCTTGACCGTCACGACGCGGCCCGTGAGTTCCACATCGACGCGCGACAGGTCGGCGGAGGCGAACCGCAGTGTGTCGCCCCCAAGCGCGGGGTGCGTGACCGCGAGTTGCTTCGCGCTCAGTGTTTTTTCGCCGACGATCGTGAGCGAGTCCTTCGATTGCGTAACGCGCACATTCGCGGTGAGCGTGCCCGCGAGCGTCAGGTCGGGGTCGGCGCGCTTCAACAACGGCGCGAAGGGTTCGAGTGGAAGCCCCGCGCACACGAGCTTGATAGAGAGCGGGTCGCCCGCTGACACATCGACATCGAGGTTGCCGGTACTCGCGGTCAGTTTCACCGCGATCTGCTCGATGCGGCTCGCGGGCACGCCCACGGTCGCGGCGATCCCTTCGATGCTGGCGGTCTTGTTGGTGTCGCCGTCGGTGATGCTGAGCGTGCCGCCGGTGACGCGCAGTGCGAGCGCGGGGCGGGTCGCCGCCGGCTCCGTCCGGTCTTCCAGGTACTTGGCGAACGCGACTTCGAGGTTGGTGGTGCCCTTCTCGCACACGACCGCGATGGTCGGGGTTTCGAGCGCGATCTCGCCCATGTCCGCACGGTTGCGGGCCAGGTCGAAGAGGTCTTTCTGCGAGGTGATCTTCGGCACGCTGACGAGCGTGCGCCCGGCCTCGTCCTTGATGGTCACGTCGCGCAGCTCGACCTGCGAGAACCAGCCGAGCGACGCGCTGCCGACATCGACGGTGCCGCGCACGTCCGCGAGTGCTTTCTGCGCGAGCCGGTTGCGCAGGCTCGTCTTCGCGACGACCATCGGCGCGAACCACACGCCCAGCGTCAGCAGCGCGACGAGCGGGAGCAACCGCTTGAGCCACCGCCGCCGGCGCGACACGGGCCGCGGCGCGGGTGCCGCAGGCGCGGCGGTGATTTTGGGAGGCGTGACCGGCGGGGGCGTAACGACATCGGCGGACATAGTGCCTCCTGCACTCGCGGGCGCATCCGTAGTTATCGACCGATCCAGCGATAGGACACCAGCCCAAACCGAATATGCCGAACGAGGGCAAGACAATAAGAGGAGAGGTCGCAGTAGGGAATAAATAGCGCCAGCAGCACGGAGGGAAGAGAGAGCGGGGCCGGTGTTGAGGACCGGCGGCGGGTCGGTTCACGACCGCGCGTGGTGAGAAAATTGCCTCTTCTCGCTTGACGTAAGGCCGTGTGTGCCCTCTTAATAAGCTGGAACGCTACGTCCGAACCCAGCAGTGCCGCCGGCCCCAACACCGGCGCGGCGGGTACGGACCGGCGATTCCACGATTTCGCGGGAACTCTCCGGCCGGCGGGCGCGTCCAAACGGGACACGTTCCCCGCGATTCGGCCGGTGACCCGTCAGCGAACACCCGACTTTCCCAGGATTCGCAGCATGACTCGCTCGTCCACGCGGTTCCTTCCCACCGCCCGGTTCCTGTTCACAACCGGGATGGCGATGGCGGTGGTGCTCCTCTTCGCCAACACCGCCCACGCCGCCGACGACGGCGGCGGCGAGGGCGAAAACGTCGTCCTGTTCATGATCAAATCGCTGGGCTGGGTGTTCGGCCCGCTGCTCATGGCGGTCTCGGTCGCCATGCTCGCGCTGGTCGTGCTGCTGGCCCTCGACCTGCGCATGACCTCGGCCATTCCGCCGGGTTTCGTGGACGAGTTCACCGACACCGTAAACAAGCGCAAGTTCAAGGAAGCCTTCGACATGGCCCGGAACGACCCGTCGTTCCTGGGGCAGGTGCTGACCGCCGGTATGAGCCGCCTTCAGTACGGCCTCGAAGACGCCCGCGAAGCCGCCATGAACACGCTCGAAAGCATCAAGAGCGACAAGGAACAGAAGAACAACTACAACGCGGTGATCGCGACGCTGGGGCCGATGCTCGGGCTGGTCGGCACCGTGTACGGTATGATCCTGTCGTTCAAGGTGCTGGCGACCAGCACCGGGGGCATTCAGCCGGCGAAGTTGGCTGAGGGTATCTCGCACGCCCTCAGCGTCACGCTGGTCGGGGTCGCGATCTCGGTGCCGGCGATCTTCTTCAACGCCTTCTACCGCAACCGCATCACTCGCGTGTGCATGGACGTCGGCCACATCGCCGACGACCTGCTGACGCAGATGTACCACAACTCGAAGAAGGCTCCTGGCGGGGCAACCGCAGGCGCACCGGCCGCCGCGCCCGCCCCGCCTGCCGCCGGCCAGCGCTAACCTGACCAAAATCAGAAGAGTATTCACCACAAAGGCACAAAGAACAGAGAGAGGGAACCAAACACGGAGAGGGCCAGAAATCGAGTTCAATACTATGAATCTCTCTTCTCTGCCTTCTCTTCCTTTGTGTTCTCTGTGTCTTTGTGGTGAATACTCTTCTGTCCTCTGACCACTGATTCCCATGAGCCACGGCAGCAGCGACAAGTGCGAACCGAACTTCACCCCGTTGCTCGACCTCGTCTTGCAACTGGTGATGTTCTTCATGTTGTGCGCCAACTTCGTCATGGATCAGACGAGCGTCGAGATCAAGTTGCCCAGCGCGATCGCGGCGCGGCCCCTGGACCGGTCCGAGGAGTACACCATCTACCTGAACGTGAACGACCAGGGGAAGGTGATCCTCGCGTCGAGCGACCAATACAGGGACGGTAACGGCGAGCTCATCACGACGCTGGATAACCAGGCGCAGGTGGAAGTGTTCCTGAAGCGGCGGGCGAAGGAGGACAGGTCCGCGGCCGGGCCCGCCGGCGCGGACAAGCCGCTGCGGTCGATCATCATCCTCCGCGTCGATGAAGGGTGCCCGTTCGAGAAGACCTACGGCATCATGAAGGCGTGCCGCAAGGCCGAGTACCTGCGCGTCCAACTGCGCGCCAAAAAGAGCGACTGACGCGGGCCGAACCGTGGTGCGGG
>SXHE01000480.1 GCA_005773755.1 Planctomycetia bacterium | reverse complement strand
CGGGCGCGGCGTCGTGTACTGCATCTCCGAAGCGCTGGCCGAACTGAGCATCCGCCCGGAGCACACCACCGCCGTCGTGCAGGGCTTCGGCACCGTCGGTTCGGTAACGTGCGAGGAACTGGTTAAGATCGGGGCGAAAATCGTCGCGGTCGGCGACCGCTACGGCTCGATCCGCAACGACCGCGGCATCGACATCGCGAAGTTGATCGCGTACCAGTGCAAGAACGAGCGGAAGACCGTCGTGGGGTTCCCGGACGCGGACGCGATCCCCGACGAGGAACTGCTCAGGACGCCCTGCACGGTACTGGTGCCGGCCGCGATGGAGCGGGTCATCACCGCGGAGAACGCCAGCAAGTTGCGGTGTCGCATCCTGGCCGAAGGCGCGAACGGCCCCACCGACCCCGAAGCCGACGTGATCATCGCCGGCAGCGACATCTTCGTCATTCCCGACATCCTGTGCAACGCCGGCGGCGTCACGGTGTCGTACTTCGAGTGGGTGCAAGACCTGGCGCAGTTCATGTGGGACGAGGCCCGCGTGAACGCCGAACTGAAGAAGCTGATGCTCGACGCTTTCCGGCGCGTGCGCGGCGAGGCGAAGGCGCGCAAGGTGACGAACCGCACGGCCGCGCTGAGCATCGGCGTGCGAAAGGTCGCGAACGAGAAAGCCAAGCGCGGGCTGTACCCGTAAGCCGCGCCGGACCGGTTTCACCGAACGGGGGCAATCGCCCCCTGTTCCGCTTTCGTGCGATAGCTAAACCAGCACTCAGACGCCGAGACCGCCGGAGACGTTTTGTGACCGCGCCCGCGCCCGCGCCCGCGCCCGAACCGGCCACCCCCGAAGGGTGGCACTCAGCCCGTCGCGCCCGGCTCGTGCTCCTCACGCTGTTCGTGGTCGCTTCGGTGTTCGTCGTGCGCGACCTCGCCAACCGGCACCCGCCTACGGTGGGTGGCGACATCTGGGAACACTGGCTGATCGCGGAGTCGTTCGACCGGCACGGGACGCCGGAACTGCGCCCCGAAGACAAAGCCACGGTGTACGCCCAGGCCGCGCAGTTCGGGTACTTTCCGCCGGACCCGAACCACCCTTACGCCTACATGCCGGCCCCGGACGGGCGCTGGTACGGGGTCCACTTCTGGGGCTACGCCGCGGCCGGTGTGCCCGCGAAAGCGGCGCTGCGGTGGAGCGGGCGCAGCGATCTGGCCTGGCCCGCCGTCTCCAACGCGGTCTGGTTCCTGCTCGCCATCGGCATCACCCTGTTCGCCTCGACCGCGCCGGTGCGCGAGCGGGTCGCGCTCGTCGGGTTGGCCGCGGCCGGGCCGGGCTGGACCTACGTGGCCTGGCCGGGGTCCGAACTGTTCAGTTGGGCATTCGTGCTGATCGCGGTGGTGACGTTTCGCGATCGGCGGTACGGCTGGGCCGGGGTCGCGGCGGGCATCGCCGCGCTCCAGAACCCGCCGGCGATTGTGTTCGGCGGGTTCGCGTTCCTCGCGGCCGTACTGGAGCGGAAGTGGCGCGCCGCCGCCGGCTGCGTCGTCGGCACCAGCATCGGACTGCTCCCGTTCGCGTTCTTCAAGTACCACTTCAACAAACCGAGCCTGATCGCGGAAGAGTTCGCGCGGAGCGAATACATCTCGTGGATGCGCGGGTGGAGCCAACTCACCGATCTGAGCCAGGGGCTGCTCCCGTACGCGCCGCTGTTGGCGGTCGCGCTCGTGGTGGCGGTGCCGATGATCGCGTACCGGCGCGAGGTGCGCGGGCTGTTCCTGATCGGGGCGCTGGTCGCCGTTGCCGTCGGCGTGCAGGTGTCGCGCAACTGGAACTCCGGGTGCGACGGGATGCAGCGCTACTTGGTGTGGATGCTGCCGCTGGCCGCGGCGGTGGTGGTCGACGGCATCGGTGGCCGCCGACGGCTCTGGGCGCTGGCGCTGGCGGCCGTCGTCGCGCATTCGGTGCTCACCTACGAGTACAAGCGCCACGACGTGCTCCCCGGCGGATACCTTGGCCACTCGAAAATGGCCGTGTGGGTGCTCGACCGATACCCGGAGCTGTACTGGGCCGAGTACGAAGTTTTCGTGGAGCGCACCCGCCGCGGGGACAACTGGCCCATGACGCCCGCGCCGCTCCCGGTCGCGACACAGCGGCCCGACGGGACAGTGAGCAAGATGCTGATGGACAAGGAGAGCGTGGACCGCGTCGCGGAGGTGTTCGTCGCGGAGCCGGCGTACATCAGCGCGCTACGTGCCCAGGCCGCAAAGCACCCGGGCCTGTTCTACGCGCACCCGCCGCGCGGGGCCGTGCGGGTCCGCTCGACTGAGCAAACCGCCAAGCCGGAGTGAGTTTTCTTCTTGACCGGTCCCGCGCGCGTCGCTATCCCGCGTGCCAACCGCAGTGTGAAACCGTTGCCGATTCGCGCACCGAACGCGCCGACCGATTGCCTCTGGCGCGCGGAACAGTTCGGGGTGTAGTGATGGTGGCGCAAAAAAAGCGCCAAATCCTACCAGTATCGCGCGCTGTGCAACTTGTTTTTCACCGTCCGGGCGTTACGATTCGTTCTTAAGCGTTCTCGTCGGGCACGTACGCGGTCGGACGAGTCGCACCCGACGAGCTGGCTGCCCCGTGGCACCGGCCCGGGATTCGCGGACCCGTGGAGGTCATGCGGCGTATGTTCGAGACCGACGCCCGACGTCAGCTCGCTCCGGTCGTTCAACCGGTTGCCGCGACGTTCGAGGACGAAGAGCCTCCGAGTCAGCCGCGCCGGCACGCGCAATGGATGAACGTGCCCGACGAACAATGGGACGATTGGCGGTGGCAAACCCAAAACGCCATCCGCTCGGTTCGTCAACTGCGCAACCTCCTCCCCTTCTCCCCCGACGAGATCGAAGCACTGGGCCGGTTGGAGGGCGAGTACAAACTCGCGATCCCGCCCTACTACTTCTCCCTCATCGACCCCGAAGACCCGAACGACCCGATCCGTCTCCAATCGGTGCCGTCGCCGCTCGAGGCCGAAAACCCATCGGGCTACGAACTCGACGACCCGCTCGAAGAGGACAAGGACTCGCCGGTGCCGGGCCTCACGCACCGGTATCCGGACCGCGCGCTGCTCATCACCACGCCCAACTGCTCGATGTACTGCCGGTACTGCACGCGCAAGCGCGCCACCCTAACTCGTGGCGGCTGGGAGGGCGTTAGTGCCGACGACGAGCGCATGATCGAGTACGTCCGCTCGCACCGCGAGATCAAGGACGTGATCGTTTCCGGCGGCGACCCGCTCACCCTCCCAACGGGCAAACTCCGCTTCTACCTCGAAAATCTGAAGGCGATCAACCACGTCGACGTGATCCGCATCGGCACCCGCGTGCCCGTCACGCTGCCGCAGCGGCTCTACGACCCGGAGTTGGTCAGCCTGCTCGCCAGCGCCGAGAAAGTCTACATCCAGACGCACTTCAACCACCCGCGTGAAATCACCCCGGAAGCGGTGCGCGTCTGCAAGTCGCTGCTCCGCGCCGGGATGCCCATCAACAATCACTCGGTGTTACTTAAAGGTGTGAACGACGACCTGGGCACGATGCGCTCGCTGCTCCGCGGGCTGCTGAAGGCGAAGGTGCGTCCGTACTACCTGTTCCACTGCGACCCGGTGACGGGCGCGGGCCACTTCCGCACCAGCGTGTGGAAGGGGCTGGAGATCATGGAAGGGCTGCGCGGCCACATGAGCGGCATCGGCATCCCCACCTACGTCGTGGACAGCCCGCACGGCGGCGGCAAGATTCCGATGATGCCGAACTACCTCGTCTCCATGTCCGACGACGCGGTCGTGCTGCGGAACTACGAGGGGCTGCTGATCCGCTACCAGGCGGAAGACAAGCCCGCGGTCAACGGCCAGCCGACCAACACGCGCGGCGTCAGCGGCCAGCTGCAAGGCGACAAAACCGCGCTCATTCCGCAGGACAACGAGCGCATGGCCCGGCGCAAGCCGCGCGTCGTGCGCGAGAACGGTTGCAGCGGTGAAGGCGCGGACCCGGCCGACGCGAACACCGACGGCGGCGCGCTACGGCCCATCATCCCGCTACCGATGCTCAACAACGCCAACGGTCATGGCAACGGGCAGGCCGCGTCCAACGGCTAGCGCTTCTCTCTTTACCGAACAACCCCGGGCGCATAGCCTGGGGTTGTTGCGTTCCACCTCCCCACCTGCTGCCCAAGGGCGCACGATGTCCACGACGCCACCGACCGATCCGAAAGACGCTGCCAAGAAGGAACTAAACAACGCGATCCTGTGGGCCGTGCTCGCCGCGGCGTTCGCGGTCGGCATGTTCGTGTATTCGGGCAAGGTGCCGGACGAGAAGAAGAACCTGTACCTGCTCATGGGCGGTATCGGCGCGATCCTGGCCGCAGTGAACGGCTACGGCGCGTACGCGCTGATGCAGAAGCAGAAAGCAAAATAAGCCGCTTGCGGTTTCGCGAGCGCCCGAAGGAACCAGTCATGCGAATCGGAATCGCCTGCACTCTGAAGCCGGGTGGCCCGTTGCCGGCCGGCGCGCCGGACGACCTGCACGAGGAGTTCGACTCCCCGGTCACTGTCAAGGCCATCACCGACGTACTCACCGCGCTCGGCCACACGGTCGAACTGCTCGGCGACGGCCGCCCCTTTCTCGAAGCCGTGTTGAAATCGCCCCCCGATCTGGTGTTCAACTTCGCCGAAGGCGCGGGCGTCAGCCGCTCGCGCGAGAGCCGCGTTCCGGCCGTGTGCGAGATGCTCGGCATCCCGTACACCGGGTCCGACCCGCTCGCGCTGGCCGTGGCGCTCGACAAGGACATGACCCGGCGGCTCGCGGAATCGCTAGGCGTGACCGTGCCAAAGGGGATCACGTTCGCGCCGGTGCCGGGCGATTACGACGGCGACTTCGCCGAGTTCCCGCCCATCCTAGAAGAAGCCGGCCTCGCGCTTCCGGTCATCGCCAAGCCCACCTGCGAGGGGTCGAGCAAGGGCATCCGCAACCGGTGCCTCATCAAAACGGCCGCGGAGTTCGGCCCGACCGTTGTTGAGTTGTGGAAGAACTACCAGCAGCCGGTGCTGGTGGAAGAGTTCATCGCCGGCGACGAGGTCACAATCGGGCTGGTGGGCAACGACCCGCCCCAATCGCTCGGCATCATGCAGATGGTGCCGAAGCAAACGACCGTCGCGGAGTTCGTGTACAGCCTTGAAGTGAAACGCAACTGGCACGAAGCGGTGGAGTACGTCGCCCCGGCGAAGCTCGCCCCGGATGTGTCGCGTGCGATCGAAGCGGACGCGATGGCGATCTTCGTCGGGCTGGGCTGTCGCGACATCGCCCGCGCCGACTTCCGCGTCCGCGACGGCGTCCCGTACTTCCTGGAGATCAACCCGCTGCCGGGCCTGAACCCGGAGTCGAGCGACCTGTGCTACCTCGTGTACCGCATGGGGCAAACGTACCCAGACCTGGTCCGCGCGATCCTCGACGCCGCCGTCGCGCGGTGCGGGCTGGTATAATGCGTAACACCGTATCGGAGGGCCGGCCGTGACTACGATTTCAGTTTTAGCGCCGACGCAAACGGGCGGTGAATACCGGGCCGTTGACGGTGACGTTGAGGCCCATGGAGACACACTGGGACAGGCGATTGATGCTCTGGTTGAGCGCACTGGCGAGCACCCCGGCGCAACGCTCGTGGTTATCCAACCGAAGGCGGGCGACGAGTTTTTCACCGACGCACAGCGCCACCGGTTGGCCGAGCTGATGGGCCGATGGCGCGCCGCGCGGGACACCGCACGGCCGTTCCCGGTCGCCGATCAATCCGAGTTGGACACGCTGATTGCTGACGAACTGAAGGCGGCCGTTGCTCGAAGCGCGGCCCTGTTACGGGCGGCTCGGTCGTGAACCCGCTCTACTCGGCGGTCGCGCGCCGAGCCGGGCACCGGTGCGAATACTGCCGCGCCCCGGAAGTTGTCTTCAACTCGACCTTTGAAGTCGAACACATCCGACCGACTTCGCGCGGCGGGACGGACGAACTGGATAACCTTGCGCTCGCGTGCCGCTCGTGCAACTCGCACAAGAGCGACGTGACAATTGGTGTCGATCCCGACACCGGCGAAGCGGTTCCACTCTTCGATCCGCGAACCGATCGGTGGCCCAATCAGTTTGAATACGATCCCGATTCAGGCGCTGTCAACGGTCGAACCGCGACAGGTCGCGCGACCGTGGCTCGCTTCACGATGAACGACCCAGTTCACCTGACCGCACGCGATTTCTGGGTCCAGCTCAGGCTTTTCCCCTAACCGGTTGTGCGGTTCGTGCGGCTTGTCGCCTTCAACGCGCTCATCCGCGCGGCCCGATTTCGTGGAACAACTCCGGCCCCGCGCCCGGTCGGACGATAGCTCCCTAGTCCCCCGGCTGCGGAACCGCATCACCATGAGCGCGCCTTCGGTCCTCCTCCTCTACAACGAACCGGTGCTCCCGGCCGACCACCCGGACGCCGGTTCCGAGCACGACATCCTCGACACCGTCGCCGATGCCTTCAAGATCCTCAAGGCCGCCGGGTTCGAGACCACCAAACTCGGCATCAACTACGACCCGCAGCCGCTGCTCGACCTGCTGAAGAAAAAGCGCCCGGACGCGGTGTTCAACCTGTTTGAGGGGATCGCGACGCAGACCGGCACGGAGGTGTCGGCGGCGGCGCTGCTCGAGTGGCTGAACGTGCCGTTCACCGGCTGTCCGTCGTCGGCGCTGGCGCTG
>SXHE01000479.1 GCA_005773755.1 Planctomycetia bacterium | reverse complement strand
GGGGTCGCGTTGTTCAGGATGTTCGCGGCCTCCGTCATCTCCACCATGAACGTGCTCTGCCCGCGGCTCAACTCGTCGCTCGCGCCGACGCGGGTGAAGATGCGGTCCGTTAGCCCGATCTTCGCGCTCTTCGCGGGCACGAAACTGCCGACGTGCGCCATCATCGTGATGAGCGCGACCTGCCGGAGAAACGTGCTCTTGCCCGCCATGTTCGGCCCGGTCACGAGCCAGAACGTGCCGCCCTCTTCGCCGAAGCTCGCGTCGTTGGGGACGAACGTGCCCGGCGGCAGAATCTGATCGAGTACCGGGTGCCGTCCGTCCTTGATCTCAAGAATCGGTTCTTCGACCAACACCGGGCGGACGTAGTTGCGCGCCGCGGCCAGTTCCGCGAGCGCCGCGAGCAGGTCGAGCGCCGCTAGCACGTCCGCCGTGTTCAGCAGCCGCGGGGTTTGCGCCGCGACCTGGTCGCGCAGCGCCAGGAACAGTTGCAGCTCCAGCGCCTTGCTCTTGTCCTGCGCGGTGACGACCTTCTCCTCGTACTCGCGCAGCGCCGGCGTGTAGTACCGCTTGGCGTTCTTGAGCGTCTTCTGGTGCTTGTACTCGGCCGGCGTCTTGGTCTCGTTGGCGTTGGTGATTTCGAGGTAGTAGCCGTCGATCTCGTTGTACCCGACCTTCAGGCTGGCGATGCCGGTGCGGGTGATCTCCTGCGCCTGATAGCGCGCGATCCAGTTCTTGCCGTCGGTGGCGAGTGCGCGCAGTTCGTCGAGTTCCGCGCTGTAGCCGGGCCGGATGACGCCGCCCTCCTTCGCGATGTGCGGCGGGTCTTCCTCAATCGCCTTGTCCAGTGCCTCGCGGATGTCCGGGCACAGTTCGAGCCGCTTCTCCAGGTCTTGGAGCAGCGGCGACCGACGACCGGCGAGTGTGGCCTGTACCGCGGGCAGCTTGCGGAGCGTGCGGGCGATGGCGCTCAGGTCGCGCGGCCCGGCCTTCGCGGTCGATACGCGCGTCGTCAGGCGCTGAATGTCGGCGCAGCTTTCGAGGTGCTCGCGCACGGCCCGGCGCAGCGCGTGATCCTTCAGCAGTTCTTCCACCGCGTCCAGGCGGGCGTTGATCGCGACGGCGTCCGTGAGCGGGGCGAGCACGCTGTCGTGGAGCAGCCGCGACCCCCTCGGCGTGACGGTGCGGTCGAGCACCGAGAGCAACGAGCCGTCGCGCTGGTTGTCGCGCAGGGTGCGGGTGAGTTCGAGGCTGCGCCGCGTCACCTCGTCGAGCGTGAGGAGCGCGTCGGCGCGGTGGGGACGCAGCCGACGGATGTGCTGCAGGCTGGCCTTCAGCGTTTCCTGCAGGTAGATGATGACCGCGCCGGCCGCGACCAGACACGGCTGATCGTCGGTGAACCCGAACCCGGTCAGCGTGCCGACCGCGAAGTGCGCCTTCAGCGCCGCCAGCGCGGTGGACGAGTCGAACGTCCAGTCCGGGCGCGCGACGCGGCTCTTCGGCAGGTGCGCGCCCGCCGCCTGGCTCACGAAGTTCGTCAGCCCGTCGGCGAACAGGCACTCACTCGCGCCGAGGCGCGACAGCTCGTCCTGAAGGCGCGGCGCGAGTACGTCGGTCGCGGCGAAGGTGCCCGTCGAGAGATCGACCCACGCGAGGCCGAACGTGCCCGGCTTGCCGGTGGCGATGGCGACGAGGTGGTTCGGCGCGCGCGGGTCCAGCAGCACGTCGTCGGTCACGGTGCCGGGCGTGACGATCCGGTTCACCTCGCGGTGAATGATCTTGCTCTTCTTCTCTTCGGCTTCCTCCATCTGCTCGCACACGGCCACGCGGTGGCCGGCGCGCAGGAGGATGCCGAGGTAGTGTTCGAGCTTGTGGCACGGCACGCCGGCCATCGGGATCACGCCGTCGCGCTTGGTGAGCGTGATGCCGAGTACGCGCGAACCCATTTCGGCGTCGTCCTCGAACAGCTCGTAGAAGTCGCCGTTGCGGAACAGAACGATCATGCCGGGGTGCGCGGCCTTCGCGTCGTGGTACTGCTGCATCATGCGGGACATCGGCACACCGTCGTTGGGAGCGCGGGGACGTTCCGAGTTTATCGGCTTGACGCGGGAACGGGAATGAAAGAAGACGGGAGACGTAGGAGGGAAACGCGCGTGGCGAAACAGTACGACGCGAGCCTGAACGACCTGATCGGAGCCAGCCCCGACGACTGGGCCGCGTACTTCGCGCGGCTCGCGGGCATCCCGCCGGGGCCGGCAGAAGCGTTCGACACCGATCTCGCGACAACCGTTCAAGCCGACCGCGTGTTCCGCATTGGCGGCACGGTGCCGGCGGTGTTACATTTGGAATTGGAGGCGAACGGACGGCTCGGCATCCCGCGCGAGCTGTTGCGGTACAATACGCTGATCGACCACCATTACGACCTGCCGGTCGAGACGGTTCTGATCCTGATGCGGCCCAAGGCGCGAGCGAACGACCAGACCGGCGCGTACGTTCGGCACGGTGCGAGCGGGCCCATCACGGAGTTCCGCTACCACATCGAGCGGGTGTGGGAGCGGCCCGCGGATCACTGGCTCACAGCCGGTATCGGGCTGGCCCCGCTCGCGCTGCTGACCGACGAAGCGAGTGCCGATCTCGATGACGCGGTCGCCCGATTTCACAAGCGTGTGTACGATCCGAGCGTCGCCCCGGCGATTCGGCAAAATGTGGTGGGGTCGTCCTACATCCTGTGCGGTCTGCGCTACGACGACGTTCAGATCACCAAAGTGTTCGAGAGGTTCAGTATGACACTCGAAGAATCGACAACCTACCAAGCGATTCTCGCGAAGGGCGCGATAAAGGGTAAAGCCGAAGGCCAACTCCAGTCCCTGCGGGCGACGCTGCGGCGACAGGGGGCCAAGAAGTTCGGAGCACCGACGGCCGAGGTGTCGGCCGCGCTCGACGCCATTACCGACGTTCCACGTCTGGAACGTATGACGGACCGCGTCCTCGACGCGACCGACTGGGCCGATTTGTTGAGCGAGAAGTGAGAAGACGGCCACGCCTGTGCGCATCACGTCGGTGGTGGCAGACTCACCGTTCGTGTTACGCCCGACCCTTCGACGGTAATGCGGACCTCGACTCGCTCGACGGTGATGTGGATCCGCTTGTTTGGGTCCATCTGGTTGCCGTGCTTGATTGCGTCGACTAGAGCCTCTTCAATCGCCAGTTTGATGGAGAAGGTGTCTTGTTCGGCCAGGGAGGAGGAAGCCCGGAGCGCGTCCTCGGTCTGTTCCTGGGCGCGCCGCAGTCCGGTCAAGTCGCTCGGGATGGTAAGTTCGGTGGTCACGTCTGCCGACCTGAAACTCAGGACGCGATTTCGCGGACCTTCGCCATGGTGACGACGTTGCCGCGGCCGTGGTACTCGACCTCGGTCATGAACCCGCGCATGAGGAGCAGACCGCGCCCGCAGGGGCGCTCCAGGTTCTCGATGGCGGTCGGGTCGGGCACGTCTTCGGGGTTGAAGCCCGTCCCCTCGTCGGTGATGCGGATGTCGAACCGCTCCGGGGTGACGTGGAACACGACGACCACCCGCTTGTCGGAGTCCATCTGGTTCCCGTGCTTGATCGCGTTCACCAGCGCTTCTTCGAGGGCGAGTTTGATCGCGAACGTGTCGTGCTCGGTGTACCCGTTGGTCTGGAGCGCGTCGGCGATCAGTTCCTGAACGCGCCGGGCCTCGCCCAGGTCGCTGGGAATGGTGAGTTCGGTGGCCATCTGCGCGACGCCCATGTGTGTCGGCCGCGGTAGTTCGGACGGGAACGGACCGGGAAGTAAAAGGGAGCCGCCGGCGCGGGGGCGAGGGTCCGCGCCGGCACGGGACTCACGAGAACGACTGCAACCCGGACTGCTCGTCCGCGGTGATGGACAGGATCTTGTCCAGTTTGGTGATCTTGAACACGTCCAGAATGTCTTTGGCGATCTTGCACAGGATGAGCTTACCCTGAACCGCCTGCAACTTCCGGTGCAGGGTGATGAGCTTGCCGAGCGCGGCCGAGGACATGAACTCGACGTTGCCGAAGTTCAGCAGCACCTTGCGGCGGCCCAGTTCGTCGACGAGCCGGAACAGGTCGTCGCCGATCATCTGGATGTTCTGCTCGTCGAGGATCTTCTTGTCGACGAAGTTGACGACGGCGATGTCCCCGATGTCTTCGACCTCGAGTCGACGCTTGCGGGACGGTTGGTTCGCCATGGCGCACCTGCACGAGAAGAGTGGGCGCGAGCCGGGGGACACTGCGGCGCGCGAAACACACGGAGTATCCGAAATCATTCTGGGTTTGGGGCACTCTGTCAAGTGGCGCGCTCCGCATTTTGCGGTTGTGCCCCACCTCGGCCCGTCTTGTCGACCGCTTCCAGACGCGCGGCGAGGGCCAGTTCCGCGGCCAGCGACTCCGCCGCGGGGCGCGGGCTGTTCGCCGGGTTCAGGCAGAACAGGTCCCACTGTTCGCCCTCAAGCCCCCACTGGCGGACGAACCACTTTCCCTTGTCCTTCTCCAGCGGGAACAGCGCGCACTGGGTCGGCTTGTACTGATACGATTCGCCGTCCTCGGTGCCGATCGTGTGCAGCACGCACCCGGCGTTGAAGAACACGCACCACCCGCCCGACACGCGCACCATCGGCTGACCGAGTTTGGTGCGGGCGCTCACGAACCCGTCTTCGATGGCCGCGCGTGCTTCCGGCCGCATCAGCGGCAGCGCGCGGGGCAGGATGCCCTCGATGACTGCGCGCTCGTCCGGCGTGACACTGGGTCGCCCGTTGCGGCAGCACCCGCCCTCGCACCCGCGCCCGAAGGAGCAATCGAAGGTGGCCGTGGCCGCGTTCGTGACCGCAAGCGGGAGCGTCGGGAGCGAGCGGGCGGGCATGGGTTGTTCGGGGCACGGCCGGGAGAGGGGGATGGTGTGATGTGAACATAGCACCGCGGCCCGGCCCGGCGACCGCGAAACCGCCGCGCGCGCGAACCGCCGGCCCGCGCGCGCGGAACGACCGGTAAAGCCTTACAATACCCGCGCCAACACCCGCGGAGTCGCGATGCTCCTGTCCGGTCTGCGCGCTCGCGCGCGAATCCCCGAACTCATGGACGACCCGGCGCTCGACCCGGTCGAACACCGCCGCGCGCTCGCTGGGTTGGCCCGGCTCAACCGGTTCAGTAACAGCGCCGGTGTGCTGTGGCCGCCGATCCTGAAACTGGCGCGCGAGTTGAATCGGCCCCTTCGCGTGCTCGACGTCGCTACCGGCAGCGGCGACGTGCCGCGCGAGTTGCTCCGCCGCGCGACCCGCGCCGGGGTCGCGCTCGACGTCGCCGCGTGCGACCTCAGCCCGACCGCCATCGCCGAGGCGAACCGCGAACCCGGCCCGGTGCGGTTCTTCGGTCACGACGCCCTGCACGCCGCGCTGCCGACCGGCTTCGATGTCGTCACCTGCTCGCTGTTCCTGCACCACCTGGGCGAAGACGAAGCAATCGCACTGTTGGCAAACATGGAGAACGCCGCGAGCCGCCTGCTCCTGGTGAACGACCTGGCGCGGTCGCGGTTCAGCTTCTGCGCGGTGTGGGCCGCGTGCCGGCTGTTGTCGCGCTCGCCCGTCGTGCGGTTCGATGGGCCGGCGTCCGTGCGCTCGGCCTTCACACCGAAGGAAGCCACGGCGCTGGCCGCGCGCGCCGGGCTGCACGGCGCGCAGGTGAAGGGCCGGTTCCCGTGCCGCTATCTGCTCTCCTGGGAGCGAACGTGACTCACGACGCGCTCGTGATCGGGGCGGGGCCGGCGGGCGCGGTGGCGGCGCGCGAACTGGCCCGCCGCGGGTGCTCCGTGCTGCTCGTCGATAAGGCGAAGTTCCCGCGCCCGAAGGTGTGCGGGTGCTGCCTGAACGGGGCCGCGGTCGCCGCGCTCGCGCGCCTCGGCCTCGCGCACGTTCTCACGAACGGCGTTCCGCTGCGCGACGTGCGCATCGCGGCGGGTCGGCGGTCGGCACGGGTGAAGTTGCCCGGCGGCGTGGCCCTGTCGCGCGAAGCCTTCGACGGGGCGCTGGTGCGCGAAGCGGTCGCGGCCGGCGTCGAGTTCCGCGACGGCGTCAGCGCGCGGTTCGAGAGCGCGGCCCGCGTCACCATCGTCGCAAGCGGCTTGACCGGTACGGACGCGGCGGCGGAACCCGGCTCACGGGTCGGCGCGGGCACGAGCGTGCCGGCGAGCGCGGTTCCCGGCTTCTTCGCGCCGGGCACGCTCTTCATGGCGACCGCGCGCGGCGGGTACGTCGGGCTGGTGCGCGTCGAAGACGGCCGGCTCGATGTAGCCGCGGCGTTCGACGCGGCGTTCCTGAAGGCGCAGGGCGGCCTCGGCGCGGCGGCGGAAGCGGTGCTGGGCGAAACCGGCTGGCCGCGCATCGCCGGCCTCGCAGACCTACCGTGGAAGGGAACGCCGGCGCTCACGCGCCGCGCGAAGGCGCTCGCCGGCGAGCGGTGGTTCGCAGTGGGCGACGCGGCCGGGTACGTCGAGCCGTTCACCGGCGAAGGGATGGCGTGGGCGATTGCCTCGGCCGCCGCGGTCGCGCCCGTCGCGGCCCGCGCCGTACAACGGTGGGACGCTTCGCTCGTTCGCGAGTGGGAAGTCGCCCACCGCCGCGCCGTCGGGAACCGGCAGCGCGCGTGCCGCGTCGTGTCGCGCGTGCTCCGCTCACCCGCACTGACCGCGCTCGCGGTTCGGGTGCTGGCGCTGTTCCCCGCGCTCTCGCGCCCCGTGGTCGCGTCGCTGAATCGCCCGCTACACTCTGGCGCTCGCGCATGAGCTTCGCGATTCACGGTCTGGGCACCGCGCACCCGCCGGACGCGGTGACGGCCGACGACGGCCTCGCGCTGGCCCGCGTGCTGGCCGGGCCGGACGTGCGCACGTCCACGTGGCTCGGCCCGATCTACGCGAACAGCGGCGTCGCGGCCCGATTCCAGGTGATCGGCGGACCGGTCGTGCGCGACGTGCTGGCCGGCACCGCCAACAGCGGCTCGCCGTTCCTTCCCGCCGCCGCGAACGACGGCGTCGGTCCGACCACCGCGGAGCGCATGGCGATCTACGCGGCCGAAGCCGGGCCGCTCGCGGTGCGCGCGTCGGCCGCGGCCCTGGCCGAAGCCGGGTTCGCCCCGGAGTCGATCACGCACGTCGTCACGGTGTCGTGTACCGGGTTCGTTGCGCCGGGCCTCGACTTCGCGCTCGTCGCCGGGTTGGGCCTACGGCCCACGGTCGCGCGCACGCACGTCGGGTTCATGGGCTGCCACGGCGCGCTGAACGGCCTGCGGGTAGCGAACGCCTTCGCCACGGCCGACCCCACGGCGCGCGTGCTGGTGTGCGCCGCCGAACTGTGCAGCTTGCACTACTACTCCGGCAGCGCCGCGGACAAGTTGGTCGCCAACGCGATCTTCGCCGACGGCGCGGCGGCCGTGGTGGGGCAGGCGAACCCCGCCCGCAAGGGCGGGGGTATCGACGACGACCAACACCCCCCCCCTTGCGGGCGGGGTTCGCCCTGGAGCCTGAGCGCCTCCGGCTCGTGCCTCATCCCCAACTCTTCAGCGGAGATGGCCTGGACGGTCGGCAACCACGGGTTCGAGATGACGCTGTCGCGGCGCGTGCCGGGGCTGATCGCGGGGCACCTGCGCGAGTGGCTCGAAAGCTGGCTGTGTGACAGCGGGCTGTCACTGGCGGACGTAAAGAGCTGGGCCGTTCATCCCGGCGGGCCGAAGATCGTCAGCGCGGCGCAAGAAGCACTCGCGCTCTCGAACGAGGCGCTGGCCCCGTCGCGCGCGGTGTTCGCGGAGTACGGCAACATGTCCAGCCCCACGGTACTGTTCGTGCTGAAGCGGCTGCGCGAACAGCGCGCCCCGCGGCCGTGCGTCGCGCTCGGGTTCGGCCCCGGACTGGTGGCGGAAGCCGCCCTCTTCGTGTAAAAGGTTCTCATCGCACACGAGGGAACCACATGAGCAACGACATTTCGCGGCGGGCGGTGCTGGCCGGGGCCGCCGGGGGGCTGGCCCTGGGTCTGAACGTGACTGCGGGCGAACCCAAAGCAGACCACGGCGACGCAGAACGCTTGCTCGGAACGTGGACCATCGTCTCTCAAGCGGTCGACGGCGAAGAAGTGGCGGCGGCGGACCTGGCGAAAGAGCAACTCAAAGTTATCGTCACGGAGCGCGAACTCGCGTTCACGGCGCGCGGCTTCGACCGGAGCCGGAACGCCTGGCGCATCGACCCGACCAAGCAACCCAAGCACCTCGACATCACCGTCGCGACGCCCGTCGCACTGAAGGGCGAGACGACACCCGCGATTTACCGGCTCGAAGGCGACACCCTGGCGCTGTGCCTGCCGGGGCGAGGTCAGATGCGGCCGACGACGTTCGAGACCAAACCCGGGGACGGACGAATCATGCACCTTCTGAAGCGCGAGGAGCTGAAAAAGAAGCCGTTCGGGTACTGCCTGAACACCAGCACCGTGCGCGAGCCGGACGGCAAAGGCGGCGGCAAGTCGCGGGCGATCACCGACCTCATCGACATCGCGTCGAAGGCCGGGTATGACGCCATCGAGCCGTGGATCGGCGAACTGGACGCCTACACAACCGGCGGCGGGAAGCTCGAAGACCTCGCCAAGCGGTTCAAGGACGCGGGCCTCG
This sequence comes from Planctomycetia bacterium, assembly GCA_005773755.1. Classification (GTDB taxonomy): domain Bacteria; phylum Planctomycetota; class Planctomycetia; order Gemmatales; family Gemmataceae; genus Gemmata. Next base: position 7,373 of record SXHE01000479.1, on the reverse strand, counting down.
CGGTGCCCGACGCGATCGGCTTCGCGGAGTGGATCGTCGAGGACGAACCGCGGCGCAAGAAGGGGCTTGAGCAGGCCAAGCGCGACATGGAGAAGGTCGCGAAGATCGGCGGCACGCGGCTCGCGGCCCCGCCCGTCGGTGCGACCGGCGGCACCAGCAAACGCGACGACCCCAAGTTCACGCAACCCATTGTCGATCTGGTCGCGGCCGGCGACCGCTACCGGGCGCTCATCGACATCGGCGAGAAGATGGGCGTGACGCCCATCGTCGAGGTATGGGGTTTCTCGAAGACGTTGCGGCGGCTGGGCGAGGCGCTGCTGGTCGCGGCCGAGAGCGGCAGCACGCGCGGCTGCGTCCTGCCGGACGTGTACCACCTGTACAAGGGCGGCTCCGACTTCGCCGGCCTGCCGCTGCTCTCGGCCGCGGCCATCGGCATCTTCCACGTCAACGACTACCCGAAGATCGAGCGCGACAAGATCAACGACGCTGATCGGGTGTACCCCGGCGACGGCGTCGCCCCGCTGAAGGACGTGTTCGCCACGCTGCGCGCGATGAACTACACCGGCTACCTGTCGCTGGAGCTGTTCAACCGCGAGTACTGGAAGCAAGACCCGCACACGGTCGCCAAGACCGGGCTGACGAAGCTGAAGGCCGCGGTCGGATAAAGGAACCCTCCCATGCCCACTCGTCGCGAGTTGTTCGTCGGCGCGGCCGCGCTGCCGGGTTATCTGTCAACCGCGCGCGGCGCGGGCCGCAAACCGGCCCTGCGCGCGGCGCACATCACGGACGTTCACATCCTGAAGGAGCGCGACGCCCCGAAGGGCGTGGCCGCCTTGTTCGCCCACATGGAAAAGGGCAAGCCGGACCTGATCCTCAACACCGGCGACGCGGTGATGGCCGTGGACGGCAACACCACGGGAACGAAGGCCGCGGAACTGATCGGCGTGTGGAAGGAGGCGGTCAAAGCCGCGCCCGCGCCGATTCATTCGTGCCTGGGCAACCACGACGTGTGGGACGGCAAAGAACCGACCGACGCGATCCCGCTCGCGAAGAAGGGCTTCGCGCTCATGACCGAAGCACTGGGGATGCCCGCCGCCTACTACAGCTTCGACAAGGGCGGCTGGCACTTCGTCGCGCTCAACAGCATGTGCAACTGGCCGAAGTACGCGACCCTCTCCGCCGAACACTTCGACTGGCTGAAGGCCGATCTCGCGAAGACGAAACTGCCGACGGTGGTAATGAGCCACGTTCCGATTCTGAGCGTCACGTCGCAGGTGTACGGCGACAAGTGCCGGAAGGATAACGACAACGTCGTGCCCGGTGTGTGGCACCACGCGGACTGCTGGGCGATCAGCGAAGTGTTCCGCAAAGCGCCGCACGTGAAGCTGTGCCTGAGCGGGCACATGCACACCTGCGACCGGTGCGAGTACCGCGGGGTGTGGTACGTGTGCGGCGGGGCCGCGAGCGGCGCGTGGTGGAACGGCAGCGAGTACGGGTTCCCGCCGTGCTACGGCGCGCTCGACCTGTACGCCGACGGCACCTTCGGCTACGAGTTCGTCGATTACGGCTGGACCGCGCGCAAGTGGCAGGGGAAGGAACTGAAGTGAGCGTCTGCGGCGCGGCGTCAGCCCGCCGGTGGCTACTCAACTGAGTCAGGCATTGCGTTCCTGAGTTGTGTAGCCACCGGCGGGCTGACGCCGCGCCGCTCGCCTAAACTCTGACCCATCCAGACGCACGGCTCCCGAACGGTCGCGGTTCGCTCGACAGATACGGATTGTCGCGCACAACTGGGCCGCGCTGCGATCACGCCCGCGCTAGCTGCGCCCGTCCGGGTTGCAGTAGTGCCACGGGCTCAGGTTTCCTAAGTTGCTGCCGTTCAGATATGCGACGAACTTGCTCATCGAGTGCGCGGAAATGAAGCTGCACCCGGTTGTGAACGTGTGAACCGGTCCGTAGTGCCCGTACACCGACGTGTGCGACGAGCTGACCGGGTCGCCCTGCACGCGAAAGTTGCGCCCCCCGCGGCCGCTGTTCTCCATCGTGCCCCTGCGGCGGAGCATCTGCTGCGGCTTGAAGATGTTGTAGGCCGACTTCTTCAGACAGCCGAGCATGGGCGGCGCGTTGAAGGTGATGAACCGCTCGCTGTACCAACTCGCGACGACCTGGGTCAGCCCGCCGCCGAGCGAGTGGCCGACGATGGTGATGGTGCGCTTGCCGACGAACTGGAGCGAGTTCTTGAACAGGCTGTTGGCCGCGCTCGCCTCGCGCGGGATCAGCCCCACCGCGAGCTTCACGTCGGCCCGGAGGTCGTTGGCCAATTCGCCCCCGCCGGTCCCCTTGTAGCAGACGACGACTTCGTTGTCGGACATGTAGATGCACCCCTTGAAGCCGGAGTCCGCGTCGTGCATCGTCCCCAGGTTGGCCTCACCGACGCCGTGACCGACGACGCGCCACTCGCCCGACAGGTTGGTCATGAGGGCCCCTCGGTCCGGCACCTTGTACACGTTGTCGGCCATCTGCGCGTAGACCTTCAGGGGCGTAGCTTCGTATCCGTGGGCGGGCATCGTGACACCTCGGTGAGTGGGTCGGTGTAAAACTCGCAACGACTACGCCGACCCGCCGCGGCTCCTTGCACCAGAAAAAAGAAAAAAGGCGCGACCTCATCGGTCGCGCCTTTCGGGGTTCGGAATTGAGTTTCGGTCAGATCAGGCAGATCTTGTCGGCGACGGCCATCCAGCCGCACGGCTCGTTGATGATCGCGTCCACGTCGTACTTGCCGAAGATGCGCGTGGCCCCGCGCCGGGTGAACAGCTCCGTGATGATGCGCCCGGCCGGGCCGACCGCGTTCCTGTTGATCCGCCGCTCGGCGAACGCCCGCCAGTGCAGTTCCGCGGCGGTCCAGTAGCAGATCTTCGTGACGGTCAGGCGGATCCCGATCTTGGCGACCGCGACGGCGATCCCGATCGGCAGGTCCGCACCCGGCACCAGCGCGCCCACGATCTGCGACCCGCGGATCGTCGCCTTCATGATCTTCATCTTCAAGATCACGTCGATCCACTGCGAGATCGTCTGGCTCTGCCGGTAACTCTTGGCGATGGCCTTGAGCTTCATGATGTGCGCCAGCGTCGAGCCGGTGGCGTTGGCGTGTTGGAGGCCGCCGACAACATCGACGTCGAACAGCACGGACTTGGCGAGCACCTGCCCGCCGAGGCCGATGACCCCACCAGCGATTCCTTTCCCGAGCCGCGACCGCACGTACTTGAGCGTGACCGGCGACGCGGGGTCCGCCTCGTCGCACTGGCCGTTGGCCACGAAGAACGGGTTCGGCGACTCCGCCACGTCCTCCTTCGACTTCACCAGCTTGTACGCGGAGTAGATGATGGTGATGGCCTGTCCGACACCCGGCACGGCGTCGTGAACGTCGCCCAGCGCCTGACACAGACCGTCCACGGTGGCCCCCACCACGTCGTCGAACTCCTGGCCGTTCGCGCCCTTCTTGATCGCCGCGTAGATCTTCCGGTATTGCTCGTTTGCCACGGCTGTTCTCCTTGGGGTGTGGTTGGATTTGCAGTTTACCTCTACTCCTCCGGTGCGGGCAAGTTTCTTGGGCACGATTCGCGCGCTCGCGGCGCGCCCCCGGACCCGCTACACTTTCGTCATCCCCGCGCTTCCCGGAGGTCCGCTGTGGTCCGCACGCTGCTCGCGCTCTTCGCACTCGCGCTACCATCGCTCGCGCACGCGCAACCGCTGCAAACGGTCGCGGAGAAGAGCGACTACAAGGCGACTTCCAAAAGCGCCGACGTGGTCGCCTTCTGCGAGGCCATCGCGAAACGCGGCCCGACCGCGAAGTTCGACTACTTCGGCACCTCCCACGAGGGCAAGAAGCTGCCGGTCCTCGTGATCGCGGACCCGCAGGTAGCCACACCGGAAGAAGCACGCGCCTCGAAGAAGCTCGTCGTACTCGCGTTCGCCAATATCCACGCCGGCGAGGTCGATGGCAAGGAGGCGCTGCTCGCGCTCGCGCGCGACTTGACGGACAACAAGAATCACCCGCTGTTGAAGAACCTCGTGATCTTGCTGGTGCCGAACTTGAACGCCGACGGCAACGACAAGATCGACCCCAAGAACCGCCGCGACAACGGCCCGGCGGACGGGGCCGGCACCCGCGCCAACGCGCAGGGCCTCGACCTCAACCGCGACTTCGTGAAACTCGAATCGCCGGAGATTCGCGCGCTGATGAAGCTCGTGAACACCTGGGACCCCGGCTTCATCATCGACTGCCACACCACCAACGGCAGCAAGCACCGTTACCAGCTCACCTACGACGGCCCGCGGTATCCGAGCTACGAACCCGGCCACGCGGATTTCGCCAACGGCGTGTTGTTCCCGGCGGTCACGAAGAAGATGACGGCCGCGGGGTTCGGCATCGCGCCCTACGGCAACTTCAACGCCGTCCGCACGAAGTGGGAAACGTACCCGGCGTCGCCGCGCTACGGCGTGCAGTACTTCGCGCTCCGCGGACGGCTCGCCGTCCTGAGCGAGTCGTACAGCCACGCGCCCTACAAGACCCGCATCGACGCGACCAAGGCGTTCGTGACCGCGTGCTTCGAGGTGGTGAGTGCGAAGGAGCGCGACATCTCGCGGCCGATGGGCGCGAGCGGCCCGCGCCCCACGCCCATCCGCACCAAGACCGAGGCGCTGCCCAACAAGCTGACGATCAAGGGCTTCGAGGAGATCGAGAAGGACGGCAAGCGCGTCGCCACCGACAAGCATAAGGACTACGAGCTGGATTTCGTCGCGAAGGTGGTGCCGACCGAGAAGGTGATTCAGCCACACGCCTACCTGATTCCTGAGAAGTTCGCGGCAGTCGCGCAGAACCTCCAGCGCCACGGCCTCACGGTCGAGGAACTGCGCGAGGACATCGAGCTTGATGTGGAGTCGTTTACCGTCATGAGCGTAGACGCGCGCGACTACGGCACCGGTGCGGCGAAGCGCGTGCTCATCACCGACGTTGGGGGCGAGTGGAAACCCAAGGCGCGGCGCGTGCCGGCGGGCACGTTCGTCGTGCGCACCGGCGGCGCGTTCGGGCACCTGGCCGTGTCGCTGCTCGAACCGCGCGCCGAGGACGGGCTGACGACGTGGGGGTTCTTCACCGACGGGCTGACGCCGGGCAAGGAGTTCCCGGTGTTGCGGCTGCCGAAGCCGTACCCGATGAGCATCGGCGCGGCGCGCCCGCTGCCGGAAGACGTGGTCATGAAGCCCGTGACCGAGGCCGTGCTGCTGCCGCGCGGCGGCGGGTTCTCGTTCGGGTTCGCCGGTTCGCCGATCACCCCCGGCGCGTGGCTCGACGCCGACCACTTCTTGCAAGTGAAGGACGGTAAGCTGCTCAAGGTCGCGGCGCGCACCGGGCGCAGTGAGCCGTTCGCGGACGCCGAGAAGGTCAAGAAGTCGCTGAGCGCGCTCAAGGACTTCGACCCGAAGGTCACGGAGAAGTTGGCGAAGGCGACGACGTTCCGCACCAACCCGGCGCGCACCGCGTTCCTGTTCGACATCGGCTCCGACCTGGGCCTCGCGTACTTCGACGGCACCCCCGCGATCCGCCTCACCACGAGCGGCGGCACAAAGGAGCACGTCAGCTTCGACGCGAAGGGTACCCGGCTGGCGTTCGTGCGCGCCAAGAACCTGTTCGTAGTAGACGTCGCCAAGCGCGAGGAGAAGCAACTGACCACCGACGGCAGCGCGACCGTGTTCAACGCGAAGGCCGATTGGGTGTACGAAGAGGAAATCTTCAACCGCAGTGGCAAGGCGTACTGGTGGTCGCCCGACGGCAAACAGCTCGCGTTCCTGCGGTTCGACGACGCGCCCGTAAAGAGCTTCAACCTCGTCGATCTCGCCCCGGTGCAGGGCCGGCTCGAAAGCTACGCCTACCCGAAGCCGGGCGACCCCAACCCGCTGGTGAAGATCGGCGTTGTGAGCGCCAGCGGCGGCAAGCCGGTGTTCCTCGACATGGGCGACTACAAGCCGGAAGACACGATCATCGCGCGCGTCGGCTGGGTTGCCGACAGCAGCACGGTGTTCGCCTACGTGCAGAACCGCACGCAGACGTGGCTCGACTGTGTGGTGTGGGAGACGCCCAGCGCGAAGCCGAAGAAGCTGTTCCGCGAGACGACGAAGGCGTGGGTGGACGACCCCGGCGAGCCGCGCTACCTCGCGGACGGCTCGTTCCTGTTCCTCAGCGAGCGCACCGGGTGGAAGAACATCTACCACTACGCGGCCGACGGCAAGGAGATCGTCCCGATCACCGTGGGGAGTTGGGGGGAGGTGCGCGACATCCTGCGTGTGGACGAAAAGGAGAACTGGGTGTACTTCACCGCGGCGCACATCGTGAACTCGGGAGAGACGACCGCGCTGGTGCGGGCCAAGCTCAAGGGCGGCGGACCGCCGCACATCCTAACCACGGACCACTACTCGCACCGCGTCGCGCTCGCGCCGCGCGGCCCGCTGTACGTGGACCGCTACACGAACCTGCACACGCCGACGAAGGCCCGTGTCGTGGACGTGGAGAAGGGCGACGTACGCACCCTCGATACGAATCCGGTACACGAGCGCGCCGGCTACAAGTTCGGCAAGACGGAAAAAGTGAACGTGCCGGTGGGCGACAACATCCTCGACGGCATTCTCACGCTGCCGCCGGACTTCGACTCGAAGAAGAAGTACCCCGTGTGGGTGTTCACCTACGCCGGCCCGCACTCTCCGACCGTGAAGCACGAGTGGGGCGGCGGGCGCGTCCTCGACCACACCCTGGCGACCAACGGGATCATCGTGTTCCGCTTCGACCCGCAAAGCGCCAGCGGCAAGGGCGCACAGTCCGCGTGGAAGTGCTACAAGCAACTCGGCGTTCAAGAGCTAAAGGATTTGGAGGAAGCGGTCGCGTGGCTGGCGACGCGGCCCTACATCGACGCGACGTGCGTCGGCATCAGCGGGCACAGCTACGGCGGGTTCATGGCCGCGTACGCGCTGACGCACTCCAAGGCGTTCAGCGCCGGCATCGCCTCTGGCCCGGTCACGGACTGGAAGCTGTACGACACGATCTACACCGAGCGGTACATGCTCACGCCGAAGGAGAACCCGGACGGGTACGCGAAGAGTAGCGTCGTGGCCGCAGCGAAGAACCTGAGCGGCAAGCTGCTGATCGTCCACGGGATGATGGACGACAACGTCCACATGCAGAACAGCACGCAGTTCGTGGACGCGCTCCAGAAGGCGAACAAGGACTTCGAGCTGATGTTCTACCCCAACGCGCGCCACGGCATCGGCGGCGCGCACTACCTGAAGCTGCAACTGTCGTTCATCCGCCGCACGCTCGGTGTGGG